>WQWK01000265.1 GCA_009785395.1 Conexibacteraceae bacterium | reverse complement strand
GGCAGCGTCCCCGCGGTCCTGATCGGCTCGCTGCTGTCATCGAGCGTCCCCGACCGCTACATCCGGCCCGCGATCGCGTTCGTGATCTTCGCCTCCGGCCTGAAATACATCGGCCTCAGCACGACGGCGCTCGGCTGGACGCTGTTCGCGACGCTGCTGCTCGCCGGGACGATCGCCGTGCTGATCGTCCGCGGCGGCTACGAGTTGCGCCCCCGGCGCCCGGCGGCGGATCGCCGGGCCGCTACCTGAGCTCAGCCACGTTTCTTTCCGCCTCCTGGTCTAGCGGGACCAGGAGGCGGGCCAGGCGCTGCTGCAGTCGGTCCGAGCAGCGCCGGGATGCTGACGGCAGCGGCCATCGCCCGGTAGCCGGCGTCGTTGGGGTGCAGATGGTCGCCGCTGTCGTAGGCGGGGTTGAGCCGTAGCGGGTTGGTCGGATCTGCGACTGCGGCGGCGAAGTTGATGACGCCGTCGAACGCTCCGCTGGTCAGGATCCAGTGGTTGACGGCCTCGCGCACGCGCTCGCCCTGGGCGGTCCAGTAGTTGGCGCCCTTGAACGGGAGCAGGGTCGCGCCGAAGATCCGCAGGCCCGCGCTGTGGGCGGCCGCGATCAGCTTCTGGTAGCCCGTGATCAGCTGCTGCGCGCTCACCGCCGTGTGGGGGGCGGTGAGCGGATTCGTGCCGTGGGCGAAGCCGATGTCGTTGATCCCCTCGAGCAGGATCACATCGCGAACGCCGGTCTGGGCGAGCACGTCGGCATCGAACCGGGCGAGCGCGCTGCGACCGCAGCAGGGGGTGTTGGCCAGGACGCGGTTGCCGGCGATCCCCGCATCGACGACGCTGAGCGTGGGCCCGGTCGGGGTCGCCAGCCGGCGCGCCAGATCGTCGGGCCAATTTGCGTAGGCGTTCAGCGACGATCCGACGCCCGCCGTGATCGAGTCGCCGAACGCGACCACCGCGCCGTGGTAGCGCGGTCCGGCCGTGACGTCGACGCCGTCGACCAGATACCAGCCCTGGATCTTGCTCAGATACGCCGCTGCGCTGAGGTCATCGACGTGGTCGCCGCCCGCCACGTAGTTGACGTCCCGTGACCCCGGGTGCCCCGTTGCCGGGCCGGTCGGACGCGGTAGGTAGAAGCTGACCGCCAGCCGCGACAGCGGGTGGACGTCGAGCGCCACCGGGTCGCTGAAGGTCTCCGCCCCCGGCGCGAGCAGGGCGGACGGCTGGCCGCCGAACGTCAGCTGCCGAACCGATCCGGGCAGAAGCGAGCCGTCGGTCCCGGCGATCGCGACCGTCGCGTCCCCGATCTGCAGCGGCGCCGTGCCGTACGCGTTCGAGAAGCGCACCCTGACCTCGGAGCCGCCGATGCTGCTGAACACGACCTCGCGGACCGTCGCGTGGACGAAGCTCGCCTCCGAGACCGGGTCGGCGGTGGTCGGCGGCTGCATGCTCGCGGACCAGGTCGCGAGCCAGTGGCCGGTGGCGTTGGTGCGCGCGCTGGCATCATTGGCCGCGCCCGCCCGGCCGGCGATCAGGACTGCCCCGAGTGCCAGCAGGAGCAGTGGAAGCAGGCGGCGAGCGAGTGCGCGAACCACGGCAACACAAGGCTAAATTCGCGCGTGTTGTCCAGCGTTAGCGCCCGATGCCGATTAGTTTGCCCGCCCCGTCCGGTCATGTGCTGTAAACAACTGCCCTAGGAGGTTGACGATGAGCACCACGTCTACTCGGATTCGCAACATCGGCCTGGTGTGCGTAGCGACGGACGACCAGGACGCCGCGATCGCGTTCTACGAGTCGATCGGCTTCGAGAAGCGGACCGATGTGCCGTTCGGCGGCAAGTACCGCTGGGTCGAGGTCTACCCGCCCGAGGGGACGACCGGGATCGCGCTGGCGCCGCCGCCCCCCGGCCAGGAGGATGTCACCCCGGCGCAGACGGGGATCACGCTGTTCACCGACGACATCGACACGACCCACACCGAGTTCAAGGCCCTCGGGGTCGACGTCGACGCCGAGGTCTCGCGGATGGGCGACCCTGTGCCGCCGATGTTCTGGTTCAGGGATCCGTCCGGACACTCGCTGATGGTGGTGGAGCAGCGCTGAGCGCTGGCGGCTCAGCGGAGCGGGGCTTCGAGGACCTCGCCGAGCAGCACCGGCCCGAGCTGCATGCGCACTGCTACCGCATGCTCGGGTCGGTGCACGACGCCGACGACGCGGTCCAGGAAACGCTCGTGCGGGCGTGGCGCGGGCTCGCCGGTCTGCGCGAGGGCGACTCGGCCCGGGCGTGGCTGTACAAGATCGCGACGAATGTCTGCCTGACCGAGCTCGAGCGCCGCGGCCGCCGGTTCCTGCCGCACGACTTCGGCCCGGCGGCAGAGGCGAACGCGCCGCCGGGCCAGCCCGTCGTCGAGTCGACCTGGATCGAGCCGTATCCCGACGAGTCGATCGGGGTCCCGGCCGGCCGGGCGGCGCCGGACGCGGCCTACGAGCAGCACGAGGCGCTGGAGCTGGCATTCGTCGCCGCGCTGCAGCATCTCGTCCCCAACCAGCGCGCCGTCCTGATCCTGCGCGAGGTGCTCGGGTTCAGCGCTCAGGAGGTGGCGAGCACGCTCCAGACGTCGGTCGCGTCGGTCACCAGCGCGCTGCAGCGCGCCCGGGTCGCGGTCAGAGATCGCGTTCCTGCCGAGTCGCAGCAGGCGAACCTGCGAACGCTCGGCGACAGCGGTCTGCGCAAGCTGGTCGACAGCTACGTCAACGCGTGGGAGAACTGCGACGTGGACGCGTTCGTGTCGCTGCTGACCGAGGACGCGACCTTCGCGATGCCGCCGCTGCGCACCTGGTACACGCCGCGCGCCCTGATCGCCAGTTGGGCGCGAGCTTTCTCGATGAGCGGCGCCTGGCGGTGGCGACCGCTGCTGACGCAGGCCAACGCGCAGCCGGCGCTCGCCTTCTACGCCTGGGACGACTCACAGGCCGCCTACCTCCCGTTCGCGCTCAACGTCCTCAGCCTGAGGGCCGGCGCCGTCAGCGACGTGACCGCCTTCATCGTCCGGACGATCGACGCGCCCGAGCCCGAGGCGTACATCCGTTTCCCCGAGCGGCCGCTCGACCGGCGCCAGGTCGCGGGAACCTTCGAGCGCTTCGGGCTGCCCGAACAGCTGCACTGATTTTTAGGCCTCGCCTTAACATTTCGTGAGGTCTCACTGTTTTGTGCCGACCCGCACTATCCTGGGGGCCTTGGAGGAGACCCAACCAGGGGGTGGTGTTTATCCCTGTGGCCCTTGTTGGCACCATGGAAGCGCGCATATCCTGCTGGATGCATTGGGGACTTGAACAACCATGAGCGCTCTGCTCAAGCAAGTCAAACAACAAGTGAAGGGGAGACATGCGTCGCATTCGTAGCGTGACCGCCGCCCGCGTGGCGGCTGTCGTGGCCGTCCTGGCCACCGCACTCGCGGTGGCCCTACCGGCCTCCAGCGCAAAGACATCCGCGTCGGCGACGGTCGACTTCTACTCGAGCCTGCCGCTGTCGGGCTCATCGACCGCACAGACCGACCCGGCGGTGAACGGCATCAAGCTCGCGCTCAAGCAGGCGGGCAACAAGGCCGGGCACTACAACATCAGCTACACGTCACTGAACGACGCCACCGCGGCGGCCGGTCAGTGGACCCCTGAGGCCACCAGCGCGAACGCGCGCAAGGCCGCCAGCGATCCCAAGGCCGTGTACTACATGGGCGAGTTCAACTCGGGTGCTGCCGAGGTCTCGATGCCGATCCTCAACCAGGCCGGCCTCGCGCAGGACAGCCCGGCGAACACCTACGTC
>WQWK01000264.1 GCA_009785395.1 Conexibacteraceae bacterium | reverse complement strand
CCTTCCCGACCTTGATTTCCTTCCCAGCCTGGCCCGTCGCGATGTCGATCGGGGTTACGGTGCCAGACGCTCCGTTGGCCACGTAGGCGGTTTCGCCGTTCGGGGTGATCGCGATCGATTCGGGTTCCAAACCGACCTTGATCGTCGCGACGGCTTGCTTGGTCGCGGTGTCGATCGCCGTGACCGATCCTTGGACGCATTCGAGACCGCGTGTCAGCTTTTGACCGGCCTTGTCGGCGACGTAGGCAGTCTCGCCGTTCGGGGTGAAGGCGACCGCTACGGGTTCGCACCCGACCACGATCGTCGCCACGACCTTGTTGGTCGCGACTTCGACCACGCTGACGGAGGGCGGCGCGGCTTCTTCGTTGGCGACGTAGACGAACTTGCCGTCCGGGGTGATCGCAAGCGCTTCGGGTTCCCTGCCGACCCGGATCGGCTTCCCGGCTTTGCCGGTCGCGAGGTCGATGGGGTGCAGCAAAGCTCCCTTGTAGCTGGGAGCGTAGGCGGTCTTGCCGTCCGGAGTGATCGCGATCGACGAGGTGGGTCCCCCGACCTTGATTTGCTTCCCGACCTTGTTGGTCGCGAGGTTGATCGGGGTGAGCGCCGATTTGGTGGCGTTGCTGACGTAGCCGGTTTCCGCCGCCGCCGCCGCGGCGCCCAGGAGCCCCAGCGCCGCCGCGGCCAGCGCCGCGGCCGCGAGGCGCCCGCCCACGCGTGACCGGCGTCTGCGAAACGCTTGGAGAGCAATGAGCTGACGGCTTCGCCGCGACCGCAGGGCGCATGACGTTCCTGCGTGCGCCGACGGCTCGTACGCTGTTTGTCTGCGATCCTGCCGTGTCACAACTTCCTCCGTTCTTGGGTGGCATGCACTTGACCGGCGTTGCGCTTCCGGCAATGCACCAGACGTACAGATGATCTTCACCGCTCCCTGAGGGCGCTGTGAACAACTTGAGAAAGTGGGCCGTGGTGACCAACAAACCGGCCCCTCCACCGCAATCGGGCACGAATGAAACGAAAGAAGAGCCAGGTGCATCACATACAGGAGCGAGTGCCCCGGCGCCGCGAGCGCCAGGAGGGCCGTGCCAGTCGGCGGGCGAGCGCGGCGCTGGAGTACGCCTCCGTCAGCCGCTTGACTCGAGGTCGCTCACGATCTGTGTGACGAGCGGAACGCGCCCCGATCCGCGGCGCCGCCGTGGAGCCGTGACCGCGAGCCCCGACCGCTCGAGCGTCTCGCGGGCCGCGGCGATCCGAGCCGCGGGGACGTTGCGGCCGAACAGCGCCGTCTGCTCGGTCAAGGTCAGGCCCTCGCCGCCGGCGGCGCGCAGCGCCGTAAGCAGCCGCTCTGTGGTCTCCTCGGCGCGGCGCTCCGTGAAGATCTGCACGGCCGAGGCGCGCGCGTAGCGCCATACCGCGAGCGCCGCCTCGACGTGGCTGCTCCCGACCTGGCGCTGCTCCTCGGCGAGCGCGTAGACGAGCGAGAGGCGCAGCACGTGGCGCGCGCTGCGTGCGAGCGCGATGCCGAGCAGCCCGTCGGGATCGTCCTCGGCGAGCTCTTCGTAGATCGATCGCCAACGTCTGTCCGCCGAGGGAGTGCGTCGCATCGTCTCTGCCGGACCGCGAGCCGCGATCGCGGCCCGCGCCAGCCGCGAGCCGTGACGGAGCACGATCTCCGGCGGGACGTTGCCCTCGTCGGCGATCACCTTGCGGCGGCGGATCACGGCGTAGACGAATCGGTTGACAAGGCTCGCCGAGGCGTCGCTCAGCGAGAGCTGCGGGCGCAGCTGGTCGATCGTCGCGTGGGCGATCACGCCGACGTGATAGCGCTCCACCATGAGCGGACGCGAGCCCGGGGGCCGCTCGATCGGGGCGCCGTCCCAGGCGTTGCGCAGCGCCCAGGCCAGGGGCGAGCGGGCCCGGCCTGCGACGCGCAGCGCGTGCGTCACACCGGGCTCAAAGACGAGCAGCCGCTCCTCGGCGGGACCGTACTTCGGCGAGGCGAGCGCGTCGAGCAGCGGACGGCCGTTGCCGAGGCCCTGCAGCACGCGACGGCGCGCAAGGCCAGGGTCGATCGCGGCCAGCAGATCGCGGGTCACCGTCCATGACAGCCCGCGGTTGGACTTCGCGCTGTCGCCGACGAGCATCGCGAACAGCCGCGTCCCCTGGGGCCTGTTCGCGGCCATCATCACGCGGTCGGGACCGGCGGCCACGCCGAAGGCGACGAGCGCGCTCAGCAGCAGCGCCGCGGGGTCGGCCTCGGTGAGCGGCGAGGCCTCGAGCACCCAGTCGCCGATCGGCCCCGCGAAAGCGGCCGGCTCGAGCTCGGGCGCGGGCAGGGGTGTCAACCGAATTGCCGGTTTCCGATGTGGAGCTCGTTGAGCACGAACGCGCCGACCACGAGTGTCGCGAGGATGCCGTAACCGAGAATGTCGGCGGTGCTGCGCTGATGCTCGCGCACCGACGTACGCCGTTTGTTGGCGCCGAAGCCGCGCGCGTCGGCGACCATCGCCATCGTCGAGGTGTTGCGCAGCACCCCGATCAGCAGTGGCACGGTGATCAGGACGGTCGCGTTCACCACGCGCTTTGCGAAGGGCAGCCACTGGCCGGGGTGGCGCCAGCCCGGGAGGCTCAGGTCGTAGCCGCGGAGCTGGATCGCCTGCAGGAGCAGCGTCGTGCGGGCGAGCAGTTCCGGCATGAAGCGCAGCGCGGCGGTCAGCGCGAAGCCGGCCCGCGGCGGCGCCCGAAAGCGCTCGAAGGCCCATATGAAGTCCGAGACGTCTGTCGTCAACAGGATGATCATCGAGGTGGAGACCGCGACGAGCACGCGACTGGTCTGGCTGAAGCCGTAGCTGAGCCCGTAGGTCGTGATCCCAGGAGAGCCGAACCAGGTCATCGTCCAGGGGAACTTGACGAGGAAGTGGGGGTGGTTGGGCAGGTAGAACATTCCCTGCGACCAGACCATGCCGACCGCCGGAACGATCGCGAGCGTCATCAGCACCCTGATTCTCGTGCGCGACGGGCGCAGCATGATCCACGGGATCAGGCTGAGCAGGAACACGTAGAGCATGAACCGCGAGTTCAGCAGGATCGTGAGGATCCCGAAGGCAGTCGGGTAGAGGAGCTTCAGGCGCGGGTCGATCGTGTGCAGTGCCGTGGTGCCGGGCTCGAAGGTCACGATGTCGCGCAGACCGCCGAGGCCGATGAGCTTGATGAAGGCGAGCGGCAGCACCAGCGGCACGATGAATATGAGCGCGTACGCCTCGAGGGTTCTCAGGGCGAGGTTCACACCTGGACCTGCTCCGGCTGACGGGCCGGGCTCATCAGCGCGACGAGCTCGTCGACCTCGAGCGCGACCCGGCTTGCGTCGGGGACGAGCTCGTGTTGCAGCCGCGCGACAGGGGGAGGCAGCACTCCCCACTGGGCGAGCTCTTCCCCGCGGGCAAACACGGCATGGGGCGGCCCGTCCAGCTGGACGGCGGCGTCGCCGAGCACAATCAGGCGCTGGGCTCTGCTGGCGACGGAGCGCATGTCGTGGGTGACCATCAGAAGCGTCATCTCCGCTTCCTTTCTGATCATATCCAGCAGCGCCATGAACGCGCGGCGATGCTCGTTGTCCTGCCCGGTCGTCGGCTCGTCGAGGATCAGAAGCGCGGGAGCGCCGACAAGAAGCGCGCCAAGCGCGAGCCGTTGGCGCCCGCCCTGGCTGAGTTCCCAGGGGCTGCAGTCGCCCATCTCGGCGAACCCGAACGCCTCGGTGACGGCGCCGAGGTCCAGAAACGGCGATGCGAGATCCCGCTTGCGGTACTTCGCGCCGAATGCGAGCTCCTT
>WQWK01000263.1 GCA_009785395.1 Conexibacteraceae bacterium | reverse complement strand
GCCACGGCCGCGCTGCCGGCGATCATGGTCGCTCGCGCGGGCCTCAGGACCGGAAGGGCGGTCGCGACCAGCGGCGCCGGCACCGCCGTGGTCGCCGGCCGGTACGTGCGCGAGCGCCGCGCCGACCACCGCGACCACGAGCGCCACCAGGAGACGCATGCCCGCTACGAGGAGCACACCGCCGACCACGTCGCAACTCGCGCAGAGGCCGCGGAGGCCGCCAACAACCGGCTCAACGAACGCGCGAATCAGACGCTGAACGCGCGCTACACCGAAGCGCTGGCGACGATCCGCGCAGCGCCGGGAGGACTGGCGGGCACCGGACCCGGCGAAGTCCACGCTCGTGACGACGAACCTCACCGACACGACGAAAAGCTCCAGGCGGCCAGGCGCCTGATCGCCGACGCGGATGAGCACGAGCGCGAGACGGGGCGGCGCTGGACGGGCGGCCAGCGCGCGGACGCGCGCGCGGCCATCGAGCAGGAGGCGCAGTCCGAGCCGGCGGACCGCGACTACGAGTCACTCGCGTACCGGCTCGGCAAGGACGGGCGCGAACGGTACAACCGCACGAAGCCCGAGTCGCCGGAGCGCGCGGCGCTGGAGGCGCAGATCGACGCGCAACTCGAGCGAGACCGCGAGGATGTCGCCACCGTGCGGCAGGGGACGTTGCCGGTCCCGCGGCAGGCGTCCCCGCGAGTCAGGCCACAGCTGCCCCGCCCGCGCCGTTTCCGGCAGCCCGGCGAGTACCCGGGCGTTCCGCGGGCCCCGCGGAATCTGCCGACCGAAGAGGCCGAAGAGGCCGAAGAGACACCGGTCCTGCAGGCGGAGTGAGGTGTGTTCAGACGCGCGGCCAAGACGCGCGGCACCGGAGTCGCGCTGGCCCTCGGCGCCGTCGCCGTGATGGTCGTCGTGCCACTGGCAGCGTTCGGGGTGACGGTCGGCGCAGAGTTCCTGCAGAGCGAGTGCGACGGGCACTCGGGCGCAAACGCGACCGTCAGCGCCCCGGCCGCCAGCGTGCAGACAATGGGCGCAGAGGTCGGCTACCTCGAAAGCCAGAGCATCCCCGCCGTCGACGCCTCCGGGATCGTCGGCAACCTGGTGCAGGAGAGCCAGCTGAACCCGACGGACGCAAACCCGGGGACGGGCTTCGGCATGGCGCAGTGGAGCGCGCGCTGGTGGCAGACGGTGTCGGCGTGGATCAGCGCGCAGCATCAGAACCCGTTCAGTGTCGGTGGGCAGCTGATGTACATCGCCGCGAACGTGACCCAGGGCCTCGACGCCGGACGGTTCAGCGAGTACGCCGGGTTGAGCTCGGACCTGGCGGGCGCGAGGACCCCGCAACAGGCGGCGATCGTATGGATGAACGACTACGAGCAGTGCAACGGCGCGGGCGCCCCCGGCACGCTCAGCTTCACGCCGAGGTCACTGTGCGAGGGTGAACAGCGCGAGGCCTACGCGGCGCAGGCCTACCACGCCGCCGGCGGTGCGCAGGGCGGAAGCAGCCAGCTGGTGTCGTTGAACTCGAGCCCCAGCTGCGCCGGCCGCACCGCGGCGCTGACCGGACGCATCGACGGGTACACGAACCCGTTCGAGCGGGCGACCGGGATCGTTTGGGAGCGCACCGACGAAGGCGTCGACGCAGCGATGTCACCGGGCTCGCCACTGGTGGCGTTCGCGCCGAGCAAGGTGATCGGGCTCGTTCCGTTCTACGCGGGGCAGCCGGCAATCGTCTTCGAGATCACGGGCGGGCCGCTGGCCGGCAAGTGGTGGTATCTGGGTGAAGAGATAACCCCGACCGTCATCTCGGGGCAGACGGTCGCGGCCGGGCAGGCGGTCGCGACCTACGCGCCCTCCGGAACCGGAATCGAGATCGGGTGGTGGACTCCGAACGGCGGCTACCCGCTCGCCCACGCCGCCTACGCCGAGGGCCGTGCGACACCGGCCGGGGCGGACTTCCGGTACCTGCTGCAGGCGCTCGGCGCCAACCCCGGGACCGGCGCGGGGCAGTCAGGCGGGACCACGATCGGGACGAGCTACTACCCGTCGGGGCCATGAGCGACGCGACAGGGGACACTCGATGAGACGGCTGGCGGCCGCACTGCCCGCGCTGGTGGTGCTGGTGGCGCTCTATCTGATCGCGACGCGCGGCGGCGCGCACCATCCGAACCCCACGCCGCCCAGTTCGCCGTCCGCGGCGCGACCGGCGGCCACGACCACCAGTCCGTCGCAGCCGATCACGTCGCCGCGGACGATTCCCGCCACCCGAACCGCGCCGCCGCACACCCCACATGTGCGACCCGCGCCACGGCCGCGCCCACGTGCGCAGACACACGCACGACCGGTGATCACCGCCCCGCGAACGGACTGCCGGTGGCGCCGCTACCGCGACGGCGCACTCGGCAGCGACCACAACTGCGCCCCGGGAGCGCTTGACGCAGCCGTCATCGGGCACACGGCTCGGACGATCTGCAACCCGAGGTGGCTCGTCTCGGCCAGCAGGCCGCGGCTCGGCTCGACGACCAGGGATCGGCTCGTGATCGAGTATCAGCTGCCCGGCCCTGTCACCACCTACGTCGTCGCGCGCGTGGTCCCGGTCGAGGACGGCGGCAGCCCCACCGACCCGCGCAACCTCTACGTGCTGCCGCTGAACGGGTGGGGCGGCGAACGGACCCAGGCGGTGGTGGCCGAGCGCCTGCACAGCGAGATCTGCGCGCACAGGCTCACCGTCGCCGAGGCCGTCAAGACGCTGACCGGCAACTGGCTCTCCAAACGGGTGCCGGTCGACTGACCGCGAGCAGTTCATCCGTGCGGGTGCGGGCCGCTGCCGAGTGACGCCGCCAGCGTGCCGCAGGCGGCCGCCGCCTGCCGGTATGCGGGCGCATGCATGTTGAGCGTGCTCGGGAACAGCAGGATCGCTCCCATGTAGTTGGTGATCACGCCCACGCCCGAGCTGAACACGTTGCGCGGGACCGACGTCCTTGGATCGGGGAACTGCGGGACGCCGTGCTGGTGCATGCATTCGGCAATATGGAGCAGCTGCGCCAGGGTCTGGGGTGAGGGGTGCGTCGTCGAGCCAGGGGGAGCGGGGCCGGGCGGCATGTACGCCTGGCACTTCTGTTGGGCCGCCCTGAAGGCCGGCGCCGAGCGATTCATGTCAGCCTGGTTGAAATAGAAGTTCCCTCCGGGGGCGGGGTCCGGGAAGTTGGGCACGCCGTTGGCGCGCATGCACCTGGCGAACCCGAGCGCGCTCGGGTGGACGCTGGTGGGGGCGGCCGGCAGCGACCTGGCCGGGCCGCTGCGCGCCACGGTGTTCGAGGCCGGCGTGGTCGTGCGCCCGGTGCGGACCGCGGTCGTGGTGGTCGAGGATCCCCCGCATCCAGTCACTAGCACGGCAGTCACGACCGTTGCGAGGATCAGCAGCGGCGTTCGTCGTGACTGCATCCGCCGCTTTCGATCGAGGCGGTTTGGCATCTGGTCTCCTTCAGGCGTGATCCGGGTCTGTGCATCGCTTCTACGCCGCCGGCGGTTTCCGCAGGGTTTCCTGCGGTCGGCCCGCGGGTCGCGCGGCCGCTGAAACCGCCGTGAAACGCCGCGGTGGTTACCTTCACCAGAGAAGGAGCGGCCGATGCGGGTGCTTGTGATCGAGGACGACGAGGAACTGGCTGAGACGGTCGCGGCCGGTCTGCGTGAGGCGCGGATGGCGGTGGACGTCGCGCTCGACGGCGAGGCAGGTTTGGCGCTGGCGCTGGTCCACGACTACGAGGTGATCGTGCTCGATCGCGACCTTCCGGTCGTGCATGGCGATGAGGTGTGCGCGAGGCTGGTC
>WQWK01000262.1 GCA_009785395.1 Conexibacteraceae bacterium | reverse complement strand
TAGAACTTCATCATCTCTTCCTGCTGACGCTGCTTGTCGTCCTTGTACTTCTGCTGGATCGCCTTCATCTGCGGCTGCAGGTGCTGCAGCTTGCGCATCGATGAGAACTGCCTGATCGTGAGCGGCAGCAAAACGATGCGGACGCAGATCGTGAGGAACACGATCGAGAGGCCCCAGGAGAGGCCGAGGTGGTCGTGGAAGAACACGATGACGTGCTGGAACACGTCAATCAGCGGTTGGAAGATGTTTGCGAGGAAGAACATGGGTCAGGCGCCCGGCGCCGGGTTGCGCGACTTGAAGAGTCGCTGATTCTCGACGGGGTCAAAGCCGCCGAGGCTCCAGGGGTTGCATCGCAGCAACCGCCAGCCGGCGAGGACAAGCCCGCGCAGTATGCCGAACTTCCCGATCGCCTGCACGGCGTACTCCGAGCACGACGGATAGTACTTGCAGCGGTCGCCCAACAGGGGAGACACAGTTTTCTGGTAAAGCTTGATCGGCGCCACAAAAAGCGCCCTTCCGGCGGCGGCTGGCCCTCCTGCGGCGGCCTGCTTCCCGGCGGCGGCTGGTGCGCTCATGCGGCCTCGTCTCCAGCGCGCCGCTCAGCGGACCTCAGAGCATCCCCGGCAGGCTCAGCCAGGTCAGCCAGGCCGGCCACGCCATCGACCTTGTCGATCAGACTCCGCAGTGCGGCGTGAATCCCGTGCAGGCCGTCGCGGTCCGCCAGCTCACGTGCGCCCGGGCGCGCGATCACGACCGCGTCGGCGCCCGCAGGCAGCCGCTCGCACTCCTGGGCGAACGCCTCGCGCAGCAACCGCTTGACGCGGTTGCGCTCGACGGCGCCCCCGACCTTGCGCGATACCGACAGGCCGAGCCGCGGCGGTTCATCGCCGCCGCGCGGAAACACGTACAGGACGAGGTCACGGCCGGCGTGAGACCGGCCGTTTCGCATGACGCGATCGAAATCTGCGCTTCTAGAGAGCCGCCCACGGCGAGGCGAACGTGCGCCCGCCACGGACCACCTACACCGTCAGGCGCTTGCGGCCCTTGTCGCGGCGACGCTTCAGCAACGCGCGGCCGGCACGCGTCTGCATGCGTGCGCGGAAGCCATGTGTACGAGCGCGCTTGCGCTTCTTTGGTTGGTAGGTTCTCTTCATGGAAAATCCTCCCGGCCTTGCCCGGGGTAGGGATCCGAGTATACGCAGGCAATCGCAAAACGTTCGGAGACCTTTTTCCCGCGCTTTGCGCGAAGGCCCCCGCGGGCCGCGGCGCCCGGCCCGCGAGCCGCTGTATATTCGCCCACTCGGCCTTTAACGGGTCGTCCTTCACGTAGACGTTTTCGACTCAGACGTTGGGAGCCGCCAAGAGTTGCCTGGGCACCTCGAGCTAGCCCCTGCCTGGCAGGAAATCAAGACGAAGCTGCGGGGTGCCATGGGCGAATCTGCCTATGAAATCTGGCTCGGCGAGCTTCAAGTGCAGGCCTGGGACGGCTCCGTGTTGCTGCTCCACGACAGGCGCGGGCTGGACACGCACATCGCCGGGCGCTTCGGGACGATCGTCGAGCGCGCCGCACAGGACGTCCTCGGCCCCGACGTCAGGGTCGCGTTCGCCGGCGACGCGGCGGGCGCCGCGCACGGGGCACTGGCCGCCACCGGGCCGCTCGGCGCGCCCGGATCCGCACCTGCAATCACACCCGGGACCGCCCCGGGAATCGCTCTCGAGGATCGCTTCAACCCCCGCCACACCTTCGACCAGTTCGTGATCGGTGACGGCAACCGCCTCGCGCACGCGGCCGCGCTCGCGGTCGCTGAGGCCCCGGGCCAGGCCTACAACCCGCTGTTCCTGCACGCGCCGCCCGGCCTCGGCAAGACCCACCTCCTGAACGCGATCGCGAACTACGTCACCGCCTACGAGCCCGGTGTCATGGTCCGCTACACCACGGTCGAGGCCTTCACCAACGGCTTCATCGCAGCGCTCAACGGCAAGGCGCTCGACCGCTTCAAGCACCTCTACCGCAACGTCGATGTGCTGCTGATCGACGACGTCCAGTTCCTCGCGAGCAAGGCCAAGACCGAGGAGGAGTTCTTCCACACCTTCAACGCGCTCTACGACTCGGGCCGTCAGCTCGTGCTCACCTGCGACCGCCTTCCGAGCCAGCTCACCGCGATCGAGCAACGCCTGCGCGAGCGCTTCGAGGCTGGCCTCGTCGCCCACCTGACCCCGCCCGACTGGAGCACGCGCATCACGATCCTCCGCAAGCGCGCGGCCGTCGACGGAATCGAGATCCACGACGACACGGTGTTCGAGGTGATCGCGGAGCGGATCACCGACAACGTCCGCTCGCTCGAGGGCGCGCTGATCCGCATCGTCGCCCACCACTCGCTCAGCGGTCAGCCGATCGACGCGGCGCTCGCGACCAGCGTGCTCGACGCGATCCACCCGGTCGCCGCCGGCCGCGCCCAAGCCACCTCCTCCGGCCCGGGCAACTCCACACCCGGCAGCGCAGCCCAACACGCAACGCTCACGATCGAGCGCATCCAGGAGCTCGTCGCCGGCCACTTCGCGCTCACCGCGGCGGACCTCACCGGCAGCGGCCGCCAGGCCAAGGTCGCCTGGGCGCGGCAGCTCGCGATGTACCTCACGCGCGAGCTCACGAACTCCCCACTTCAGCGCGTCGGCGAGGCCTTCGGGGGACGTAACCACGCAACCGTCCTGCACGCCTGCAGACGCGTCTCCGATCGCATCTCCGTCCACATCGAGGACGCCGGCGACCTTCAACAACTCACAGAACTGCTCCGCAACAACCCCCGTCAACAGTGATGACCGCGGCTGTTGACACACTGAGCCGTTGGCCCAGCGCACTCCCTCAGCACAACTTTGCCGCTAGGTCCGCAGAAAGCCGGACTTCTCAACACCTTCCGTTCAACCTATGACTTCTAAACCCTTTACAAGGAGTTCATCGTGAAGATCTCGCTCGACCGCGATGCGCTCCTGGCGCAGCTTCAGGCCGTCACCCGCGTGGCCTCGACCCGCACCGCCATCCAGGCGCTCTCCGGCGTTCAGCTCGTCGCATCGGGCAGCGTCTGCGAACTGCGCGCCACCGACACCGACGTCAGCCTCCGCGTTCCCCTGCAGGCCGACGTGACCCGTGAGGGAACCGTTGTGCTGCCCGGCCGGCTCCTGCTCGACGTCGTGCGCTCGCTCCCGCAACCCGCCGTCTCGCTCGAGCTCCGCCCGGCCGAGCACGACGTCGAAATGCTCTCCGGCAACGCCAGCTTCCACATCCGCACACTCCACGCCGAGGACTTCCCGCCGTTCCCGGAACCGGATCCCGCGTCAGCCATCTCGATGCCGCTGAAGGCCTTCGTCGAGACCGCGATGAAGGTCTCCGGATCGGCCTCGCGCGACGAGACGCGCCCGGTTCTGACCGGCATCCTCGTGTCTGCCTCCGGCAGCGAGGTGCGCATGGTCGCGACCGACTCCTACCGCCTCAGCGTCAAGGAGACGCAGCTCGAGACGACCCTGTCGACAGGCTTCGAGGTCAACGTGCCGGCGCGTGCGTTGCAGGAGTTGGCCCGGCTGGCGCCGCACGCCGAGGAGGATGAGCACCTCGCGATCAGCGTCCGCCAGAACCAGGTCGTGTTCGTGCTCGGCGACGTGATTCTCTCCTCGCGCCTGATCGACGGCCAGTTCCCGAACTACCGCCAGCTGCTGCCCGAGGCCTTCGAGCACGAGTTGCGGATCTCCGGCCCCGAGCTGCGTGACGTCGTGCGCCGCGTCAGCCTGCTGGCCCAGAAGAACGCGCCGCTCCGGCTCTCGTTCGCACCCG
>WQWK01000261.1 GCA_009785395.1 Conexibacteraceae bacterium | reverse complement strand
GCCTTGGGCATGTCCGGCGCCTGCAGGTCGAGGCCGGCATAGAGCTCGCCTATCTCGTCGCGCATGGCGGCTTCGAGACGGCCGCCGTCGCCGCTGTCGACGCGGCCCTCCCGGAATTCGATCATCGCCAGCGAGGCTAGTACACGCGTCCTGGAGGATCATTGAGACATGCAACGCGGCACGGAGCGCGACCAGCTCGAGGTCGATGTGCAGGCATGGGGGCGGCGGCTTGCCGAGCAGCTGCCGCGCACCGCAGGCAATCCCGCCGCGCGCGTACAGCAGCGCGCCCTGCAGGCGATGATCGAGGACCCCCGCCTGCGCGCGGCGCTGTTCCGCTTCGTCGATGTGCGCCCCGCCTGCGCCGACCAGGCCGATCTGGTCCGCCACCTGCAGGAGTATCTGGCCGAGGCCGACGCGTCCGTCACGGCCCGGCGGCTCTCAGCGCTCGTCGGGCGCCGCGCGCTGCGGCTTCCGGCCGCGTCGGCGGCGGGACTCGGCGTGGCCGCGATGGCACACCGGTTCATCGCCGGGGCCGATGCCGCGGCCGCTCGCGGCGAGCTCACCTCCCTGTGGCAGTCCGGGCGCGCTGCGACCGTCGACCTGCTGGGCGAGGCGACGCTCACCGAGGCCGAGGGCGACGCCTACGCCGAGCGCTGCGCCGACACGCTCCGGGTGCTGGCCGCGACCAGCCGCGAGTGGCAGTCCCGTCCGCTGCTCGAGCACGACGGGATCGGGCGCCTGCCGCGGGCCAACCTGAGCGTCAAGGTCTCAGCGCTGACACCGCAGCTGCGCGCCAACGCTCCCGAGCGCACGCTCGCGGGTGCCCGTGGGCGACTGCTCACGCTGCTGCGCCTGGCGCACGAACTCGAGGCGCACCTGCACATCGACATGGAGTCGCTCGACACGCGCGCCGGCATCACCGAGCTCGTACTCGATCTGCTCTCGGATCCGGAGTTCGAACCGGGGCCGTCAGCCGGAATCGTGCTGCAGTCCTACCTGACCGATTCGGAGGAGGAGCTCGACCGGCTGCTGCAATGGATCGAGAGCCACCCGCGGGCGCAGCCATTCACGATCCGGCTGGTGAAGGGCGCCTACTGGGATCATGAGCTGGTGACGGCAACCCAGCACGGCTGGCCGGCCCCCGTCTTCACGGACAGGCGGACCGGCGACCGCCACTTCGAGCACCTCACGTGCCGCCTGCTCGATGCGCGCGCCGCGGGTGCGATGCTGCATCCCGCGATCGCCTCCCACAACCTGCGCTCGCTCGCGCACGCGCTCGCCTACAGCGACAGGCTGGGGCTGCCGGAGGCGGCGATCGAGCTCCAGGTCCTGCGCGGGCTCGGGGATGACACTGCCGCGGCGATCGCCGCCGTCGGCAGACGCGTGCGAGTCTATTCGCCGGTTGGCGACCTCGTGGCCGGCATGGCGTACCTGGTCAGGCGGCTGCTCGAGAACACAGCCAACGACTCGTTCCTCGGCGCACAGAACACCGGCGCCGACCTCGACCTGCTGCTGACGCGACCATGAACGCGTGACACCATGAGCGCCACGACCAGCTTCCGCAACGAGCCGCTGCTCGAGTTCCGGCGTGAGTCGGTGCGCGCTCAGGCGCTGCGCGCGCTGGCCGAGCTGCGAGCCAGGCTGCCGCTGCACGTGGCGAGCAGCGGCGGCCGCGCGGGCGAGCTCGTCTCGAGCAATCCCGCCGACCCCGGCGAGGTCGTCGCGATCGCGCCCGAGGCCTCCTCGGCCGATGCCAACAACGCAGTGGCGCGCGCGGCGGGTGCCTTCCGGGAGTGGTCGCGCCGGCCCGCGGATGAGCGCGCGGGGGCGTTGCAGCGCGCGGCAGGCTTCCTGCGCGAGCGCCGCCACGCTTTGGCGGCGCTCGCGGTGCTCGAGGCCGGGAAGCCGTGGCCGGAGGCTGACGCCGACGTCTGCGAGGCGATCGACTTCCTCGAGTACTACGCGGCCGGCGTCCTCGCGCTCGAGCAGGGCCGGCCGCTGATCCAGATGCCCGGTGAGCGCAACACCCTGCGCTACTTCCCACGCGGGGTGTGTGCGGTGATCGCGCCGTGGAACTTCCCGCTGGCGATCCCGACCGGGATGATCGCGGCGGCACTCGGGACCGGCAACACGGTCGTGTTCAAGCCGGCAGAGCAGACGCCCGCCTGTGCGCACGCCGTCGTCGAGGCGCTGCACGCCGCCGGCGTGCCCCCGGACGCGCTGCAGCTGATCTGCGGCCGTGACGAGCCGGCCAAGACACTCGTCGCCCACACGCGAGTCCACACGATCGCCTTCACGGGCTCTGTCGCCGCCGGCCTCAGCATCATCCGCGCCGCCGCCGAGCCGGTCGTGGGCCAGCATCATGTCAAGCGCGTGATCGCCGAGATGGGCGGCAAGAACTGCATCATCGTCGACGCTGACGCCGACCTCGATGACGCGGTGCCGGCGATCGTCCGCAGCGCCTACGGCTTCGCCGGCCAGAAATGCTCGGCCGCCTCCAGGGTGCTCGTCCATCACACGATCGCGCATGATCTGAACGCCCGCCTCGCCGGGGCTGTCGAGGCGCTCCACGTCGGACCCGCGGAGGCCTTCGCCTCCGACCTCTCGGCCGTGATCGACGAGGAGGCCGAGTCCCGGATCGGCCGCTACCTCGAGGGCGCCCCAAAGGCGCCCCGTGCCACCGCCGCGATCCCGGACGGCGGCGGCCATTACGTCGCGCCGACGCTGTACGTCGACCTGCCCGGCAACGCCAAGATCGTCAACGAGGAGGTCTTCGGCCCGGTGCTGTCCTCGGAGCGTGTCGACAGCGTCGAGGCCGCGCTCGAACTGATCGAGGCCGGCCCCTACGGCCTCACGGGGGGGCTCTTCAGCCGCAGCCCGGCGACGATCGACCTCGTCTCCAGACGCGGGATCGTCGGCAACCTCTACGTGAACCGCGAGATCACCGGCGCGATGGTCGGGCGCCAGCCCTTCGGCGGCGGCCGCCTCTCCGGGACCGGCCCCAAGGCCGGCGGACCCGACTACCTGCTGCAGTTCGTCGAGGCGCGCAGCGTCAGCGAGAACACGGTGCGTCACGGGCTGGTCGTCTGAGCGGCGAGCGAGCGGAGCGGGCATGAACCGCGCCCCTCGGGTGTACTACGCCCCGCCGTAGCCGGCGGGCTGGTTGTCGAGCAGGTCAGCAGCCAGTTCCGAGACCCCGCCCTCGATCTCGAAGCGATCGAGCAGGAACGGGTCCGCGCGGGTCGCATAGCCCGCGTTCTCCGTGACGGCGTTGGTGTAGCCGGCCGCCTTGACGGCCGCGATCACGGTGGCGTTGTACCTGCTCGACGGGTAACAGAAGCTGTTGACGGGGATGTGGAAGGTGTGCTGGAGGTATCTGCGCGAGCCCGCGACCTGCGCCTGCAGCCCGGCGGAGCTCTCGGTCGTGAGGTCCGGGTGGGTGAGCGAGTGCGAGTCGACCTCCCAGCCCCTGTGAATGACCGGCCAGATGTAGCTCGGCGGCAGGTGGTTCTCGGTGATCTCGTTGAGCACCCCGGGCCAGCCGTACCTGGCCATCACGTGGGGCGCGAACCGCACCTGCTGCGGATAGCCGTTGTCAAACGTGATCACGATCGGCTTGGCCGGGAGGGTGCCCTTGTGGAACCAGGCCTTCATCATCTCGTCGAGCGTCACCGCCTGGTAACCGTGGCTGTGGAGCCAGGCCATCTCTGCCTTGAAGTCTCCGTAGGAGACATACAGCCCCGGGAACGCCGCACCCGCCGGCGGCGGGCCGAGTGCGTGGTAGACGAGGATCGGAACCGGTCCCGTGTACGGCTTCCAGCTCGGCTG
>WQWK01000260.1 GCA_009785395.1 Conexibacteraceae bacterium | reverse complement strand
GGATCCTGCTGGGAGCCGCCCAGGGAATGCTCGAGTACAGCAACTCACTGCGGGTGTTCTCGACGGCTATCCCGTTCCTGCTCATCCTCGCCATCCTGCTGTGGCTCGAGCGCAACGAGGTGTGGGATGAGGCCCGCTGAGACAGATCAGACCTCCGCGGCCGACGCCGCCGTCTCCGACACCGGGGTGACAGCCGCGGTGCGATCCCAGTCCGGGCGCTCGCTGCCGGTCGTCGGCGCATCGAAGCTGGCCGTGATCGTCGCGCTCGTCGTCCTCATCCCGGTCATCGTCGAGCGCTTCTCCGTCTTCTACATCGACATCTTCATCGTCGGGGCGATCTACGCACTGATCATCCGCAGCCTCGGCATCCTGGTGGACAGAGCGGGCATGCTCGCGGTCTGCCCGCTCGCGTTCGCCGCCGTCGGCGCGTACACGGTTGGCTTCTGCAACGTTCATGGCTGGCCCGGCGGGCTGTTCTTCTGGATGTTCCTCGGCGGCGTCGCATCGATCCCCGTCGGCATCATCGTTGGGCTGCCCGCGCTGCGCCTGCGCGGCATCAACCTCGCCGTGATCACGCTGAGCTTCAGCGCCGCCGTGTACTCGCTCCTGAATACGTACGAGTTCCCCGGCTACGAGACCCAGCACTACGTCCTGCGGCCAACCATCATCGCCAACGACGGCCCCTACTTCGTCCTCTGCTGGGGGGTCTTCGTGGTCGTCTGCATCGTCATCTGGGCGCTGGAGCGACGGCCGTTCGGGACCGCCTGGCGCTGCGTGGCGCGCTCCGAGCGCGCCACCGCCGCGATGGGCATGAGCGTCGTGCGCACGAAGATCGGTCTGTTCATGATCAGCGCCTTCATCGCCGGGATCGCCGGCGCGCTGATGGCCAGCGAGTTCGGTGTGGCCGTCGCGACCGACTTCGATCCCGTCACCGCGCTGCTTCTATTCGCCTCCGCGATCATGCTCGGCGGAGGCAACCCGGAGGGTGCGGCACTCGCGGGGATCTTCATCGCCTTCACACCCACGATCCTTGGCGACATCGGCGTGAACCAGGACTTCGGGAACATCCTGTTTGGCGTCGGCGCGATCCAGGCCCTGTCGATGGGATCGAGCATCACCGACTTCTGGCGGCAGCGGATACGGAGGATCGTCCTCCGCATGCGCAGGCGTCGCGGGCTGGGCGATCCGGCGCCCGAACTGCTGAGCACGCCGCCGCGGCCCGCCCGCGCGGCCGATACCGACGCCGACGCGATGCGGATCCGCAACCTCACCGTCCGCTTCGGCAACGTCATTGCACTCAACGACGTCAGCCTCGTCGTGCCGCGCGGAACGGTCACCGGCCTGATCGGCCCCAACGGTGCCGGGAAGTCGACGCTCGTTGACGCCGTCAGCGGATTCATCCGCGGGTACGAGGGCGTAATCGAGCTCGCCGGCGTCCGCATCGACGGCCTCAGCGTGCATAGGCGGGCGCGGGCCGGGGTGCGGCGAACCTTCCAGCACGAGCGAACCGCCCCGGAGCTGACCGCCGGTGAGTACGTCCGGCTCGCCGCGCGCGGGCGGATCTCGGCGGCCGAGATCTCCGACGCGCTGGCGTACGTCGACGGCCCCTCGCCGCGGGCGGTGATCGGTGAGATCGACGTCGGCGCCCGGCGGCTGATCGAGATCGCCGGATGCCTTGCCGCGCGACCCACCGTCCTGCTTCTCGACGAGCCGACCGCTGGCCTCGCGCGGACCGAGTCGCTCGCCGTCGCGAGCGCGATCGCCGGGATGCCCGAGCGCTACGGGTGCGCCGTACTCCTGATCGAGCACGACATGGAGGTAGTCAGCGCGGCCTGCGGACACCTGACAGTGCTCGACTTCGGCAGCGAGATCGCCTCGGGCACCCCCACCGAGGTGCTCCAGCATGGCGCCGTGATCTCGGCCTACCTCGGCGACCAAGCGGTGGCAGTCTGATGAATGCGCAGCCTGGCACGACGGCAGTCAGAGCGGACGGGTCCGCGGACAGCCAGGAGCACGATGGGCTCGTCGTCGCGGATGTGACGGTACAGCGCGCAGGCTTCGACATCGTGCGCCAGGCGTCGCTGGTCGCGCCAGTCGGCCGGGTCACCGTCGTCCTCGGCGCGAACGGCGCCGGCAAGACGACGCTGCTCGAGGCGATCTCGGGCGTGATCCCCGCGGCCTCCGGGACGATCGAGCTGAACGGCAAGAACCTCAGGTCGCTGGGCCGCCGCCGCCGAGCGTTGCTCGGCCTCGGTCACATCGAGCAGGGCCGCCGGATCTTCGGCGAGCTGACGACGCAGGAGAACATCCTCTGTGCCGCGCCGCGCGACTACGACGTGTCCGAGGCGTTCGCGCTGTTCCCTGAACTCGAGCCGCGCCGCAACGTCCGCGCCGTGATGCTCTCGGGCGGCGAGCAGCAGATGCTCGTGATCGCGCGCGCCCTGGCGGTGCGGCCGCAGATCCTGATGGTCGACGAGATGTCGCTCGGGCTGGCGCCGCTGATCGCCACCCGGCTGATCACGCTGATGCGCACGCTGGCCGACGAGCGCGGCGTCGGCGTACTGCTGGTCGAACAGTTCGCGTCGCTCGCGCTGGCTGCCGGGGACCACGCATATGTGCTCGGCGACAACGGCAGGATCGTCTACGACGGCTCGTGCCAGACGCTGATCGACAGTCCGGACATCTTGCGTCGCGCCTACCTCGGCGAGGAGGTCTCTCCACCATCATGAACCACCACGGCACGGTCGGATTCGTTGGCATCGGCAACGCCGGTTGGCCGATGGCCACCAATCTGGTTCAGGCCGGCTTCACGCTGCTGGTCTACGACGTCGACCGCGAACGCACGGAGCGCTTTGCCCGCGAGGTCGGCGCCGGCGCCGCCACCGAGCTGATCGAGCTCGCGTCGGTCGACACGCTCTTCACGATGCTGCCCGACGGCAACGTGGTGCGCGGCATTCTGTTCGGCTCCGAGCGGCTCGCCGAGCAGCTGGCGGCCGGCACCGTAGTGATTGACACGAGCTCCTCCGACCCCGAGGGCACGCGCGCCCTCGGCGCTGACCTCGCCGAACACGAAATCGTCCTGATCGACTCCGCCGTGTCGGTGCCCGAGGTCGGCGGCGCCCACGGCGCGCGGATCACGTTCATGGTCGGCGCTGATGACGAGCAGGCGCTCGACCGGGTGCGGCCGCTGCTCGAGGCGATGAGCGAGCACGTCTTCCACCTCGGCGGCCTCGGCGCCGGGCACACGATGAAGACGCTCAACAACTACATCTCGGCCGCCGGCCTGTATGCGGCACTCGATGCGCTGATGATCGGCTTCGGCGACGGCCTGGACCCAATGACGATGCTCGACGTCCTCAACGTCTCCACCGGCCGCAACTTCAGCACCGAACAGACGCTGAAATACCACTCGCTCCCACGCACGTTCAACACCGGCTACACGCTGACCCTGCTCGTCAAGGATCTGCGCATCGCCGCCGCCGTCGCCGAGCGCGCCGGCTTCGACGGCGAGCTCTTCCAGCTGCTGGTCGACGGCTTCGACGCCTCGGTCGCGGACCTCGGCGACGGCGACCTGACAGCGGCGCTCCAGCACTGGGAGCACCGCGCCGGCTTCGAACTGCCCGCGAGTGCGCCACAGCCCGCCTGAGTGAGGTTCCCCCTGAGCCGGGCTGATCCTGACGCGCGAATGCCGGCGGCCCTGTCGGGATCGATGAGGTAACTGTTGCTGTTTGCGTTCGACATGTTCGGGACGCTGGCCGACACCGGCAGCGTCGCCAGCGAGCTGGCCGCGGTGTGCGGGGACCGAGCCGCCGAGGTCGCCCGCGCGTGGCGGCAAAAGC
>WQWK01000259.1 GCA_009785395.1 Conexibacteraceae bacterium | reverse complement strand
GCTCCTCCTCCGTAGCGGTGGAGGAGGAGCCTAACCCGTGCCGCCGTCAGGCGAGGAGGGAGATCGCAAAGCCGGCAATCGCCAACACCAGCACGACGTAACGCAGGATGTTGAGCGCTGCCGGTAGCTGATTTGTGCTGGACATGACCGTTACGGAAGCAGCGCACATCAAGAACTTCGTAAGGTGGCCGGCAGAAGTTCATAAGGCCAGCAAGAGCAGAGGAGCCATGACCACCGAATCCCCCGCCCCGATCGATCCGCGCCGCACCGCCCTGCTGGTGATGGACTACCAGAACGGTGTGATCGGCATGGTCGACAACGGCGATGAGCTGCTGGCGACCGCCGCCGGCCTGATCAAGCTGTTCCGTGAGCACAGTGGCACGGTCGGCTACGTGCGCGTCGGCTTCGCCGACGGCGACCTCGACGGCGTGCGCGCGACCAGCGGCATGGCGGCGATCGCGACGCCCGAGCGACGCGAGCACCTGCACGCAGACAGCCCCGCAACCCAGATCCACGACGCGATCGCGCCGGAGCCCGGCGACATCGTCGTGCGCAAGCAGCGCGTCGGCGCCTTCGGCACCACCGACCTGGACGAGCAGCTGCAGGCGCGCGGGATCGACACGCTGGTGCTCGCCGGGATCAGCACGAGCGGCGTCGTGATGTCGACCGTGTTCGACGCCTACGACCGTGACTACCGCGTGATCGTGCTCGAGGAGGCGGTCGCCGACCGCGACGAGGAGATTCACCGCGTCCTGCTCGACAAGATCTTCCCGAAGCGCGCGACGGTGATCTCGGTCCGCGACCTGCAGGGCCTTCTCGGGTAGCCGTTTCTCCGGTGCTGCTGGCCAGCGGTGCCAGCAGCACCGCCACAGGCCTCAGGCGAGAAGGCCCAGCCGCTGCGCGCGCTGGACGGCCTCCGTGCGGTTGCGCACCTCGAGCTTGCGGTACAGCGAGCTCGTGTGCTCCTTGACGGTGTGCGGGCTGAGGTGCAGCGCGTGCGCGATCTCCGGGTTGGTGGAGCCGGCCGCCATCAGCTGCAGGACCTCACGCTCGCGCTCGGAGAGTCCGAGCACGCCGGAGCGGTTCTGGCGCTCGAACACGGTCCCGCCGAGCCCGACGAGCCGCACCGCGCCGGCGATCTTCGCGGCCGGCCAGTCCTTGTAGGCGAAGCCCGAGGCCCCGGCGGCGCGCGCGGCGCTGGCGGAGATCTCGCCGGCGCCGGAGAACAGCAGCACGCGCGTCGCCGGCTCGGCCGCGCGCAGGCGTTCGCAGACCTGGGCGCCCGACTCCTCGCCGATGAACAGGTCGATCACGGCCACGTGCGGGCGGTAGCGCCGCGCCAGCTCGATCGCGTCGTCGCCGTTGGAGGCGGTCACGCAGCGCTCGACCCACGGCTGCTGGGTGAGCATCAGACGGAAGCCCCAGTGGACCACGTCGTGGTCATCGACGACCAGCACGCGCAGCCGCTGCGGACTGCGGGTGGCGGCGGTCGCGTCGGTTCCGGTCGCGTCGGTTCCGGTCGCCTCGGTCCCGGGCTGATCAGCCATCGTGCGGTACCACCAGGCGCAGCTGCCAGCCGTTCGCTCCCGCCGGCCAGAGGTCGGCCGGATCGAGCTCGATCGGCCCGAACTCGAGGAAGCCGCCGCTCTGCAGCGCCTCGAAGGAGGCCAGGCGCAGTCCCATTCCGGGGCGTTGCGGCCGGCCTCCGGGAGCGACACCGTCGTTGCGCACGTCGAGCACGAAGGTGCCGTCGGCGAGCATCGTGCGGACCGCGACTCGCGTCGGCTGGGCGTGCTTGCGCACGTTGCGGATCCCCTCGGCGAGCATGCTCTGGGCGAGTGGCTCGAGCGCCGCGGGCACGTCGGCGGCAGCGTCGGACGCGGCGGCGATGTGCAGATCCGGGCTCTCCCGCGCCTGGCGCTCGAGCTCGGCCGCGAAGGTGGTGCCGGTCTCGCGCGAGATGCGGCCCAGCGGCCGCTCGATCGCCTCGCGCAGCTCGCTCAGCGCCGCCTGGATCTCACTGGCGGCGCGCGTGCGGACCTCCTCGGGCAGGTCGCCGGCGCCGTCGAGCACCATCGAGATCCCGAACAGGCGCTGGATCACGCCCTCGTGCACCTCCCGGGCGAGGTCGATCCGCTGGCTCAGCTGACGCGCGGTCTCAGCCTGCGTGGCGACGTTGCGCGCCACCGACGCGAGCGCCGCGGCCTTGCCGAGCGTCCACAGCAGGTGCCGCTCGGAGGCGTCGAGCGGCGGCGCGTCGAGGCTGCGATCGGCGACGATCACGCCCACCGCCCGGCCGGCCGCGACCATCGGCCCGCAGACGACGCGCATCGGCTCGGGCACCAGGTAGGCGTAATCGGCGGGCAGCTCGTCGCGGATGTCGCCCCTGGCCTCGATCACCTGGTCCTCGCTCACCGCCCTGGCGGCGGTCGCGAGCGTGTCGACGGAGACGTGCGCCCCGGCGAAGCGCTCGATGTCGATGCCATGGGAGCCGGCGGCGCGCACCTGGCGGCTGGCGGGGTCGTAGCGGAAGATGATCGCGCGGCGCAGGCGCGCCAGCCGGCAGACCGCCTCGCACAGGCGGTCATAGAAGCCGTCGCCGATCGCCGGCTCATGCTCTGACTGCGACAGCACCTCGGCGAACAGCTCGACCGCCTCGACCGGGACGGCGCCCGTCTCGGTTGGTATCGACATGGCCCTACTGTGCCAGAGCGATCGGGGGCACGGCCACTGTGCCGGCGCGACTGCGCGCCGGTGCGAGCGGCGCGGCTACTGAGCCTGTGCGGCGGCGCGCCCGATCGGCCGCTTGCCCCAGCGGCTGCGGGTCGCGAAGTCGAGCAGCCGGAAGAGATACTCCCGCAGCGGCGTGGCGTGGATCCCAGCCTGGGCCAGCCGCGTACGCGTGCGGGCGTTCTCGAACACGGTCGAGATCGAGAAGTACGGGAAGTAGATGCGGCTGGCCTCGACCGCGACCTCCGAGAGCGTCGTGGGGTCCACCTGGAACTCCTCCGGCGGGACCGCCCTGGGCTCGGGCCGGCGGAAGTAACGCGAGGACAGTGAGACGATCTCCTGGAACGTCGAGGCGTCCGATCCGGCTGTCAGGTGGAAGGTCTGCTGAGAGCCCGAGTGGCCCGTGGACAGCTCGTAGATGGCGTCGGCGACGTAATCGATCGAGACGATGTCAAGCGGTGACTCGGGCATCGCCGGAACCGCCTTGAAGAGGCCGGTCGAGAGCGCCCGCAGCGGCCAGTACATGACGTTGAAGGCCGCCGTCCAGCCGCTGGAGCGGTCGCCGACGACGATGCTCGGGCGCAGCACGATCCACGGCAGCTCGCAGCCGTCGGCGCGGACCAGCTGCTCGGACTCGAACTTCGACTGCTCGTATGTGTTGCGGAACCCCTGGCCAACGTCGAGGTCGTCCTCGCTGAAGCTGCCGGTGTGCGTGCCGGCGACGTACGCCGTCGAGACCTGCGCGTAGCGATCGAGCCCGCCTCGCGCCTGGGCGAGCTTCGCGAAGTCGAGCATCCGGCGCGTACCACCGACGTTGATCTTTCGCGCCTCCTCGAGCGGCAACTCGAACGACACCGAGGCCGCGCAGTGGACGATCGTCTTCACCTCTGTGGCGAGCCGCTCCCGCGTCCCCGGGCTGAGGCCGAGGTCCGGGGCGGTGAGCTCACCGGCGACCGCCTCGACGCGGTGCTCGAAGAGCTCGGCGCCGTTGGCGATCAGCTCGTCGAGGATCCTGTCGAGCCGGGCACGCGCCGCCGCATCGGACTCGGCCCGCACCAGACACGTGACGGGCCGTGACCCGCGCTCGAGGTAGCGCACGAGCACCTCCATCCCG
>WQWK01000258.1 GCA_009785395.1 Conexibacteraceae bacterium | reverse complement strand
CGCGTTCATCGACGTGGGCCGGGAGCCGACCGACCTGATCGAGGCGATCGGCAAGCCGGTGATCGCCGCGGTCCAGGGCTATGCCCTCGGCGGCGGGTTCGAACTGGTCCTCGCGTGCGACCTCGTCATCGCCGCCGAGGATGCGCGGTTTGGCCTGCCCGAGCCCGGGCTCGGGCTCGCTCCCGGCGGCGGCGGAACTCAGCGCCTGCCGCGGCTGGTCGGGAAGACCCGGGCGATGGAGGTCCTGCTTGCGGGGCGCAGACTCAGCGCCGAGGACGCTTTGGAGTGCGGGATCGCGAACCGGGTCGTCCCGGCCGACTCACTGCGGGAGTCGGCCGAGGAACTGGCTCAGCGCATGCTCGCGCTCGCGCCCGAGGCGCTCGCGACGATCAAGCGGGTCGTCCGTGACGGCCTGGCGCTTCCGCTGCAGCACGCGCTCAGGCTGGAGCGGGATCAGACGGCAGAGCTGATCGCCACCCCGGACGGAATCGAGGGGGTCCGCGCCTTCATCGAGAAGCGCGCGCCAAGATTCACTGGGCGGCCCTCCGACGAGGTCTCCGAATGATCCGCGACGACGGCGGCACGACGGGCGTGACGCTGCGCGGGCGAAGGATCTACGGGCCGACCGAGCCCGCGCACTGGGTTCGATGCTCGCGTGAGACGCCGCTCTCGGCGGTGGAGGTCTCCGAGGTGGTGGAGATCATCTCCACGGGCAGGATCACCGGAAGCTCGGCACATCTTCCCGAGCGTCTGCGTACGCGTGACTGGGACTCCGTGCGGCGTGTCGAACTCGAGCTCGACCGCCGGCTCGGCTGGCCCTCGGCCGGCTGGAAGGTCGGAGCGGCAAGCGACGAGGTGCGGCAGGCCGAGGGCCTGCCCGGGCCCATCCCGGGACGGCTGTATCAGGGACGTGTCTTCAAGGGCCCGGCGCTGATTCCCGGGGATCTCTTCATCAACTACCGCAATGTCGAGTGCGAGCTGGCGTTTCACCTCGCCGAGGGCTTCGCCGCACGGTCCGAGCCGTACACGGAGACGGAGGTCGCCGCCCGCATCCGCGATCTGGTGCCGGCGCTCGAGATCGGTGACATGGTCTTTGAGGACTGGTACGGATCCAGCGGGTACTTCGGCTCGTGTCTTGACAACGGCGGCGGCGGAGTCCTCGTCTATGGCGAGCCCGTCGCCGCCTGGCGGTCGCTGAATCTCCCTG
The DNA here is from genome assembly GCA_009785395.1 of Conexibacteraceae bacterium. Next base: position 2,652 of record WQWK01000258.1, on the reverse strand, counting down.
AGGCCGAACTGCGTCTCTACGTCAACGGCTCGTTCGTGAAAAGCGGCGCCGGTCAGGCGGCGATGGGCCATCCGCTCACCTCGCTCACCTGGCTCGTCAACTGGGTCTGCGGGAACGGACTGCCAATCGCCGCCGGCGAGGTAATCAGCACCGGCACCTGCACCGGCCACTGCTTCGTGGCCCCCGGAGACGAGGTGACGCTCGATGTCCCGGGCATCGGCGCCGTCTCCGCAAGCTTCGCCTGAAGGCGGCTTGCGGCCTCCGCCCTCACTCGATCAGACCACGGCGGCTTGGAGCTCCGCGAGCGCGTCCTGCAGCGCGGGCTCGATCCCGCGCTCGGGCTCGGCGGCCCAGGCCGCGACCGCGGCAATGAAGATGCTGGCCCCGGCCTGAGCGGCGAACAGCGCCTGGCGCTCGGGGGCGCCGCGCTGGACCAGCACGCCGGCGGCCTTCGCGGTTAGCGACGCCATCTTCATCAGGTCCCGCTCCTGCAGTTCCCGCGATGAGGCCACGAGCCGCCCGCGTGCGCGCACCAACTCGGGGTAGTCGGCAATCATCGCGATGCCGTGTCCGTAGGCCCAGACCGTCGCCTCCAGCGGGCTCAGCTCCGGGTCCGCCGTAGCCAGCGCGTCGATGATCCGCGCCTCGAACTCGTCGGACTGACCAAAGATCACCTCGCGCTTGTCGGCGAAGTGGTTGAAGAACGTGCGCTTCGTCAGCCCCGCCCGCGAGGCGATGTCGGCAACGGTCACGTCGTCATAGCCGCGCTCGATGAAGAGCGCCATCGCAGCCTCCTGGAGGCGGCCCTTCGCATCTGGTTGCCATCTGGCCATATCGCAAGCCTACGTGTTTCGGTCCCCGCTCAGGGTCTTGATTGCACTTGGTGTAATGGGGTGCTATCTTAGCGATTGCATCTAGTGCAATCACCGTTCTTCAAAGGAGCAACCGCCGTGCCCACCACCACCCAACCCCTCTCCATCGCGATCATCGGCGCCGGCCGGATCGGCAGCTCGTTCGCCTATCTGCTCGCAAAGGCAGGCCACGACGTGACCCTGATCGCGCGGCCCGGTTCCAACCGTCTTGCCCAGATCAGCCGTCACGGCGGGATCGTGCTCACCACCGGCGAGCGCGCCACCGCGACCATCGACGACCAACTGGACGAAGGCCGGCCGTACGACGCCGTGTTCGTCACTGTGCTCGCCCACCAGGTCGGCCCACTCCTGCCGGCGCTCAAGCGGAGCAAGGCCGGCACCGTGGTCTTCACGTTCGCCACCCCGGAAGCGGACCGACTGGCGACCGCAATCGGCCCTGATCGCGCGCAATTCGGCTTCGCCGGGGTGCTGGCGACGCTCGACGCGGACGGCAGGCTCGACCTGACGATCCAGCGGGTCAAGGCGGTCATGGAAGATCAGCGGTGGGTCGACCTGTTCACCGAAGCCGGAGCGCCGGCCAAGCGCGACCCGCAGCTTCGCACCAAGCTCCGCGGTCGTGCCACTCTGACGCTCGCCATGGAGAGCATCACCGCGATGGGCATGGCCCACGGCCGCGGCGCCAACTTGGCCGAGGCGAGGCTCGGCGTCCGCGCGATCAAGGGCGCCGCCAAGATCCTTCGGGCGTCCGGCGACAAGTCTGTGGGACCAGGGCAGGCACCGGGCCTCGTGCTCGCCGGGCTGCTGCTGTGGGCCTCCCGCGCGCCCTTCCGCACGGCGGTCGGAAATTCCGATAGCGAGGTTCAGGGCCTGATCGACCTGTACGTCGCCGAGGCTCGGTCGCTCGGCGGTCTCGAGCAATCGATCGATGCGCTCGAGGCGCTGCGCCCGGGCGTTGCTCCAGGCCACGCAGGTGGGGCCGTCCTGGCTTGACGCTCGATGTACGCAGCAACCTTGGCCTGGCCAGCGGCGGCCAGGCCAAGGACCACCCCGCGCCGGTCCGACGCCTGCAGCCAGGACGAGCACGAGCATGTTCAGCAGCTTGATTCTGCTGTCACGATCGTCTTGGGGCGCACGCGCCGCCCCTGAGCTTGAGTCCGAACAGTGGCGCCACCAGGCACACGTTGAACGCGCCGGCGAGCAGCGGCACGAGACCGACGATCACAAGGATCGTCCCGGACACTCCACCGACGACGATCCCGGCCGCGATAAGTGCTGCCCCTGCGGCGATCCGGCCACCGCGACCAGCATGAGTACCCATCAGCCTGACGAACATTCGACCTTCCTCCTGTCTTCGAGGTGTTTACTGGAAGGACGTGCCGAGCGCCCGAGACTGGACATCTGCCCGTGCCGATACGACCGACCCGTTCAGCGCGACGATCGCCGCCGAGCTGCCGGCGCTCACGCGCCTCGCGCGCCGGCTGGCCGGTGATCAGCAAGAGGCCGAGGGCGCTCTCCAAGACGCGCTCGAGCGGGCGTGGCGAGCTCGCGGTCAGCTCCGCGACCAGCGGGCGGCCGGCGCTTGGCTGCGCAGCATCCTGACGCGAGCGGTCATCGATCGCCAGCGTCGGCGGCGCGACCTCCCGGTAGGCGCGCCAGACTCGCTGGAGTCGATGCTCCCCGATGTCGCTGAGCCCGGTGCGGTGATCGAAGCGGCAGAGGACGAGAGCACACTTCGCGCCGCACTGCGCGAGCTGTCGGACGCAGATCGCCTGGCGGTCGT
>WQWK01000257.1 GCA_009785395.1 Conexibacteraceae bacterium | reverse complement strand
GCGCGATCCGCATGACGTCGTCGGTGCAGACCTCGAGCTCGTCGAGTGCTGTCGCGACCGCGGCCTGGGCGCTCTCGAGGTCGCCGCCGCGCCGGTGCAGCTCACCCAGCAGCGAGCCGAAGCGGCCATGCCACTGCGCCTCGCCGCTCACGCGCACGAGCGGCGCGGCCGCGTCCAGGCGCTCACGCGCCAGCGCCTCGTCGCCCTCGCCGAGCGCGAGCTCGGTGTCGCGGAGCAGGCGGAAGATCAGCGAGGTCCCGACGAGCGAGGTGAGCGCCGGGCCCTGGCCGGCGCGCGCCAGCTCCCAGTCGCCGGCGTCGAACGCGAGCGATGATTGGGTCATCACCATCCAGTCGACGCGCATCGCCGAGCCCACGAGCGAGCGCACCTCTGTGAGGCCCTCCTCGATCACCGCCAGGGCGGCCCGCGTGCGCCCCGCCAGATTCAGGAACTCCGCGAGGTTGCTGTATGCGGCGAGCAGGTCGTCGGGATCGTTCTGCTCGCGGGCGAGCGTGATCGCCTCGCGCAGCAGCGCCTCCCCGGCGTCGACCTCGCCGAGCGCGATCCGCGCCATCCCCAGCGTGTTCAGGATCTCGCCGACGATCATCGGCATGTTCAGCGGCTCGGCGATGGCGCGAGCGCGCTCGCCCTCGGCGACCGCCTCGCGGTAATGGCCGCGCAGCGCGTGCGTGCGCGCCGTCCACGACAGCAGCCGCGCACGGTCGCGGCTGGGCTCGTCCGGCAGCAGTTGGAGCGCGCGGTCGAGGTCGGCCATCGCCGCCTCGGCCTGGTTCAGCCGCCAGCGTGAACGCCCGCGGCGGCCCAGCAGGCGCGCGTAGCGCACGGGCTCCTGCGCGGGGTCGAGCAGCTCGAGCCCGCGGTCGGCCAGCATCGCGCTGTGGCGCTGGTCGCCGTCGAGCGCAGCCGCGCGGGATGCCTGCTCGAGCAGATCGACCTCGTCCATGCCGGCCACCGTCGCGGCGTCGGGCACGCGCGCCCACAGCTCGTGGGCGCGCTGGTAGAGGTCAGCCATCTCGGGGTAGGCGTGGACGCGGGTCGCCTCGCGCGCGGCATGGATGGTCGCTCGCAGGGCGTCGGCCTGGAGGCCGGCTGCGGAGTAGTGCGCGGCGACCTGAGCCACCCGCCCGGCCTCGTCCTCGATGCACTCGTACGGATCGGCGGCCTCGAGCGCGCGGGCCAGATCGAGGTGCAGGGCGCTGCGCTCACCCGGGAGCAGGTCGTCGTAGACCACCTCGCGCAGCAGCGCGTGCCGGAAGCCGAAGCGGCCCTCGTCCTCGGCGACGAGGACGTGCTCGGCGACCGCCTCACGCAGGCCGTCGCGCAGCGCCGCCTCACCGAGGCCCGGGACGCGCGCGAGCGTCGGCTCGTCCAGCGCGGTGCCGACGGCGACGACCCTGATGATCGCGCCCGCGTCCGGGCTCAACCGTTCGGTCCGCAGCAGGAACGCGTCGCGCAGGCTCTGGGGCGTGGCGCCGCGGCCGTCGAGCGCCGCCGCCAGCAGCTCCTCGACGAACAGCGCGTTGCCGTCCGTGCGCTCGAGCAGCCGCTCGATCAGCTCGGCATCGGGTTCGCGGCCGAGGATGTCCGCAAGCGCCTCGGCGAGCTCGTTGCGGTCGAACGGCTCGAGCTCGATCCGGCGAGTGTTGTCGAGCCGTCCCAGCTCGGCCAGCAGGGGCCGCAGCGGGTGGCGGCGGTGCAGCTCGTCGCTGCGAAAGCTCAGCAGCAGCAGGATTCGCTCACCGAGCAGGCTGCGCGCGAGGAACGCGACGAACGCTCGGGTCGAGCGGTCCGCCCAGTGCATGTCCTCGATCACGAGCACCAGCGGCTGCCGGGTGCTCAACTGGTGCAGCAACTCGAGCAGGCTCTCGAACAGCCGCATCTGACCGTCACCGCCGGTGCCGGCGTCCGCGGGGGGTTCGCCGAGGCTCGGCAGCAGTGTCGCGAGGTTCGCGCGGCTGGCGCCGCTGAGCGCCGCGAGCGCCGGGTCGCCGTCGCGCACGAGCGGGCGCAGGGCGCCGAGCAGAGGCGCATACGGGAGCTCAAGCTCGCCCTGCTCGAGGCACTGGCCCTGCAGCACCAGCGCGTCCTCGAACGACTGCGCTGCCTCGGCCAGCAGCCGCGTCTTGCCGACGCCTGAGTCCCCGGAGAGGAGGATCAGGCGCGGGTTGCCCTCAAGCGCTTCCCGGTAGGCAAGCTCCAGATCCGCCAGCTGGCTCTGCCGGCCGACGAATCGGGTGCTTGTCAATCTTGCGCGCACGCCAGAAGTATTGCCTGCGGCTGCGCGCGGGTCGAACATGACGATTTGATGCGCGGCCTCGAAGCTCGGCCAATCTGGCCCTGCTGAGGTCGTAGCTGAGTACGGGATGCATTCTGCGTTCCTCTCGTCGAGCTCTTCCATCACGTGATCAAAGAGTCGCCTAAGAGGTCACAGCGCACATCGGCAATTCGCAGCGACCTACCCCTTACGACCCCTTACGCCGCTGACGCCCGTGCCGGAATCCGCTGCCTGAACGCGGCGGAGCCCGCTGCCGTCAGGCAGCGGGCTCCGGGCCGTGCGTCGTTCGCCTGGAGGCCTGGAGGCTATGACGCAGGAGCAGCCGGCAGGCTGCTGACGGGCGCGAGCCCGGTAACGCTGAGCGCCAGCGGCGCCGAGGTGCTGCCGACGTTGTACGGGCCGCCGGTGATCTGCACCCGCAGCGCCAGGGTGCCGGTCTGTCCGGGCCTGTACGTGAACGAGTAGGTCGAGGCGGGGGTCACGGCGCTGACCGCGACGGTCGCCCACTCACCGCTCGAGTTCTGGACCTGCAGGTAGATCAGATGGCCGCTGTGCTCCGGGGTGACGGTGCCGCTGACGGTCACCGGGCTGCCGAGCGTGATGCTTGGCGCGCTGAGCGCGGCGGTGACGACGTCCTGCACGCCGACGTACAGGGCCGCTGTCTGCATCTTCGGCTTGCCGCTGGCCGTATCCACGCGGTAGATCATGTTGCGCAGCGGCACCTGCGTGAACGAGTAGTTGCCGTTGGCATCGGTCGTGCCGCTTGCGATCGCCTTCAGGTGGCCGCTCGCCAGCTGCCTGCCGTACAGGGTCACGGGAGCGTTCGGCTGCGGCTTCGTGCTCGAGCCGGCCGCGAACAGCGTGCCGGAGATCGTGACCGGCTGGCCGTCATTGATCACAGGCGCGGAGCCGTTGATCGTGAACGACGGGTTCTGCTGCTGCTGGATCGTGAGCGTGATGTCCGGCGATGCGCCCGCGATGTTGCGCACGTCGCCGGGGAAGTAGGCCCGCAGCGTGTAGCTGCCGGCCGACCGGAAGCGGTTGACGATCGTGAACGCGGAGGCGGAGTTGGTGACGCCGCTGGCGATCGTGTGCCAGCCGTTGCCCGAGCTGCCGGTCTGCTCCTGGAGCAGAACGCGCTCGTTCACGTGCGCCGGGAAGACGGTGCCGGTGAAGCTGACGTTCGTCGCCGTCGTGGGTGCCGGCGCGGTCGTCGCCGTGGTCGTCGGTGTGGGGGTCGTCGCCGTGGTCGTCGGCGTTGTCGCCGCCGCCGTGGGTGTGGGTGTCGCGGTTGCGGTCGCGCTGGGTGTGCTCAGCGTGAGGACCGGCGAGACGTACTCGTGGATCACGCGGCTGCGAGAGCCACGCGGCCCGACCACAAACCAGTTGCGGTTGCTGACGACGACACCCTCGGAGCGGGTGAACTCGTAGAAGCCCTGCGCAGTGGTCCGGGTCGCGCCGATCACGGTGAACTGCGCTGCCGGGTTGATGCGGTGATAGAGCACGATCAGGCGGTTGGCGCTGTTGGGGCCGTTCAGCTGGCCGTAGATGAGCATGCTCTGACCGGC
>WQWK01000256.1 GCA_009785395.1 Conexibacteraceae bacterium | reverse complement strand
TGTCCGCTCGCGCCGGCCAATCGCTACCTGCCGGCTCGCTCCGGCTGTGTGACGGCGATGCGCGCAGACATGACAGGCGACGGCCGAGCTGACCTCGTGATCGTTTACTCGCACCTGAACCACACCAGCGCTTATTACGCGGGTGGGCCGGCCGCTTGGAAGCACTACTTCGGGGCTGGCGATGCCACGATCGAGGTAGTAATTCCCGGCGGGAAGACGATCTCCACGCGACTGACAGCCATCAGGGCACCAGGCTATTCAGTCAATGCGGCCGCGATCATCGCTGTGAAGCACGTCAGCGACGAGCCCGGCGACGAGTTCTTCCTCCAGATCACGCAGATCTCCAGCGGGTCAACCGCGCTTGCCTACGGCCTCGCGGACGGCCGGCTGGTGCCGTCAGGAGTGTTGCTGCATTACGGAGGAGACTCCGCACAACGGGCGGGCTTCAGCTGCCAGGCCGCAACCCGAACCCCCGAGCTCGTCCAGCGCACGTTCCTACTCGGCGATGCTCCAGCACTGGGTGCTCGAGCACGCTGGATGGGCACCAAGCTCACCTACGCCTGGCACGGACCCAGGCTCGTCAAGATCCACACTCAGACCATCCACGCAGCCGGCCACCGACCTCCCAGCCAGCTCGTTGGAGGGAGCGGCTGCGGACCCGTCAAGTCGTAGGAGGCGTTGCTCGCCGCGGTGGGTGCGTAGCGCTCGGAGTCGCCGACGGGCTTGCGGCGAGATCGGCGACCAGGGTCGGTCTGTCCGACCAGCCACAAGCTCCGCGCGAGTGGGTCGCATCGCTCGCCCGCCAACTCGCCTGACGAGGCCCACCCTGCCCGGCCGTCCAAAAGCCCACGGGCGAGCGATCCAAAGCGGGAGCGGAGCGGTCTCAACGCGCGACGCCGCAGCACGAGGCTGGAACTTGACCGCTCTTCAATGAAGGACAGCCCTGCCACCGGCGCCTCGGTTTGTGATGAGCAGCGAGCAGGAAGCGAGGTTGTTGACGTTTATGCAGATATACGCCACAAACGTCAACAGCCCCGCCATGGGTTCGGCTGCCGGCGCCATCCGTTCGGCTGCCGGCCCTGGTCGGGCAGGGATGCCCGCCCGGGTGGCCCGCTGGCCACCGGGCGGACTACGCCGCTTTGAGCGTCGCCGGCGCCCCGAAGCGCGTGAGCACCTCGGGCAGGACGACGGTGCCGTCGTCCTGCTGGCCGTTCTCGAGCAGAGCGATCATGTGCCGCCAGGTGACGGCGGTCCCGTTCAGTGTGTGCAGTGTCACGGGGCGCCCGTCCACCAGGCGGTAGCGAGTGTCGAGACGGCGGGCCTGGTAGTCGGTCGTGTTCGAGCAGGAGGTGACCTCGCGGTACTGACCCTGGCCGGGCATCCAGGCCTCGCAGTCGTACTTGAACGCCGCCGAGGCGCCGAGGTCGTCGACCGCGATCGCCACCACGCGGTAGGGGATCTGGAGCTCGGTCAGGATCGACTCCTCGATCGCGAGGATCCGCTCGTGCTCCTCCGCCGACTGGTCCGGCTCGACGTAGGCGAACATTTCGACCTTGTCGAACTGGTGCACGCGGAAGATGCCGCGGGTGTCCTTGCCGGCCGCGCCCGCCTCACGGCGGAAGCAGGCGGAGAAGCCGGCGTAGCGCAGCGGCAGTGCGTCGGCGTCGAGGATCTCGTCGCGGTGCAATGAGGCCAGCGCCACCTCCGAGGTGCCCGCGAGGTACAGATCGTCCTCGGGCAGCTGGTAGATCTGCTGCTCGGTGTCCGGCAGCATCCCCGTGCCGATCAGCGCGCGCTCACGCACAAGCACCGGCGGGATCACAGGCTCAAAGCCCATCGGCACGAGCTTCGACAGCGCGTACTGGACGAGCGCGAACTCGAGCAGCACGAGGCCTCCGCGCAGGTAGGCGAACCGCGAGCCCGACAGTGCGGCTCCGCGCTCCATGTCGATCATGGCGCCGGCTAGCTCGAGGTGGTCGCGCCCGGTGCGCCCCGCCTTGCCGACCTCGCGCAGCACCGTGTCCGCCGGCGGCGCCTCCGCGGACGGGATGTTCGGCAGGCCGAGCAGCAACTGGTCCAGCTCGGAGCGGATCGTCGTCTCGAGATCGGTGAGCTCGCGCCCGCGGGCCGCCAGCGAGGCCATCTGCTCGCGCTCCTCCGGGGTGGGGGCGCCGCGCCGGCCCTTGTTGAAGCGGTTCTGCTCGGCGCGAAGCTCCTCGAGGTCAACCGTGACCCCGCGCCAGCGCTCGTCGAGGCCGAGCACCTGGTCGATCGCGTCGCCGGCCACGTCGCCGCGGCGCTTCAGTGCGCTGCGGACTGCGTCGGGGTCACTTCTGATCAGCCTGATGTCGAGCATGCGTCCTCTCTCAGGACACTAGACGTGGTGACGGGCGCGCCGGCTAACTGCCGGGCGCCGTCGTGATCAGAGCGAGCGGCTTTTGGACGCAGGGGGTGACGCCCGGCTGGGTAGGCGCCTGACGTCCCGCGAAGCGCGCCACGAAGTTCGCGATCTCCTGCGCCTGCTGGCCGACCACGATGTTCTGCGGCATGTAGCCGCCCGAGAAACCGCCGTTGATGATGGCGTAGAGGACACGCAGCGCCGGGCGCTCGCAGCGCACGTTGAAGTTCGGGCCGTTGATGCTCTCGTAGGTGCGCGGGTTCTCGCCGGAGCCGTTGGTGGCCGCATACGAGAGCGTGTGACAGCCGCCGCAGCGCTGGTGGAAGAGCTGCGCCGCGGCGAGGTCGCTCGCGTGGGCGGGGTCCGTCTGTGGAACGCTGATGTTCTGGGTGCCGCACGCGGAGATCGCGGCCGCGGCGGCGAGCGCGACGACAAGAATCACGGCGTAACGAGCGGTGCGGCCCATGCGCGGCGGATCATACGTGACCCCGGCCCGGGAAGGTGCCACCGTCAGGGGGCCGGGGAGCCACCGCCGGGCGGTGGGTGGAGGCGCCGTCAGGCGGTGGGGAGGTACCGGTGGTGCCGCGGCGAATACCCCTGCGAGCACCCCCGGCGCCGGTCATCGTGACGGTCGCTCTTCCTCGCTGTGGTTCGCGATCGTCCCCAAGGCGGCAACCAAGGAAGGCCGGCGCCGGGACTCTGCTGCAGTGCCGTCCGGTGCGGCGACGTATCGTTCGTTCCGATGGCCGATCCGGTAGAGCAAGTCGATATCCGCGACGCCACGCGGTCCGCGTTGGAGGCATTTCGCTCCGAGCGAGGGAAGGGGCTCGCGAATCTGATTGAGTGGGCGCAGAAGCCGGAGTGGCCCGTGGAGCAGCGAGTCGGCGTGGTTTTGCACTTCGCTTGGCGGGCCCACAGGACAGGCAAGGACACGTTCGTGGCTGACCTTGGCGACCGCTTGATGTCGGCTTCCTATGAGGATCCGGGGCTCGGGGCCGCGCTGCGTTCTCACGGTGCGCTGATGCGCGCGGTAGCGTTGAATCGCCTGGAGCGCGAAGACGACGCCTGGGCTCTGTTGTCGGCGGCGATTGCGGAGCACCTGTGCGACCCGAATCCCGCGTCTTATCTCGCGAAGCTGTTGGCTGTGGCCGCCGACTCGTTGGCCGCGATGGGGTTAGCTGAGGAGACGGCGCTTTGCCGCTCGCTGGCTGACGATGCGGCTGCGGCTGCGGCGGGAGGGCGCGCGAGCCTATCTCTCGCGGCTGGTGTCGGGATGCTGCTTCACCGGGCTGGCGCTGACGAGGATGCGCTCAGCGTCTTCACGTGGTCGGTTGAGGCGTTCGGGCGCGACGGTTCACGTGACGAGGTGAGGGTGGCGATCGCCGGTCGAGCCCAGGCACTCCTGAGTCTGGCTCGTTTCGATGAGTGTGTCCTAGCATGCGGAGACGGACTTGGTGCGATAGTCGGGCAGGCC
>WQWK01000255.1 GCA_009785395.1 Conexibacteraceae bacterium | reverse complement strand
GTAGAGGTCGTCGGTTCGAGCCCGACTAGCTCCACTTCTTCGTCAGCACCGGAGCCGACGCCGATCAGCGTCGGCTCCAACCCGTTCAGGGACCACCTCGGCCACTGGATGGACGTGGTCGCCGCCGGCCAGGAGGTGATTGTCACGCGCCACGGGAAGCCCCTGCTGCGGCTGCGGCTGCTGCCGGCCGCGCCGAGCGCTAGCGCTAGCGCTCAGCCGATGATCGCGTGCCCGGCGGAGGCGATCACCGCGAGCAGCAGGATCACCCAGAACGCCACGCACCAGGCGCGATGAACGTCGATGCCGTTGAACCGCATTTGCACTTCCTCCTCGATGCCTCCCGCCCGCTTCTGAGGGGACGGTGAAGCTAAGGACGAACTTAGCCGCGGTTTGAGAAGGCGGGATTGGCCGAACGTTGCGTTCCCGCTACGGCTAGTGCTGTTTGTCGCTAGTGCTCTGGGCAGTGATCGCTGCTCAGGGCCGATCGCGGGCGGCTGCCAGCGCGGCGACCGGGTCGAGCGTCGAGTCCGCCCGGGCGATCGTGAGCGCGCGGTCCGCGAGCTCGGCCGCCTCGGCGCCGCCTGTGGACTCGTCGCTGAGCGCCAGCGCGAGGAACGTCTGGCGCAGCAGTTCGGGGTTCTGCAGGTCCGGCGGCGGCCCCGCCGGAGGCAGGGCCCGCGCCGCCGCCAGCAGCGCGGTCACGTTGCCGCCGCCGCCGAACAGCCGGCCCGGATGCTTGTCGGGGATCTGCAGCGCGACCGCCCCGGTCGCCGGGTTCACCAACCCGAGCTTCGAGCGCAGACCCGCGCGCTCGAGCGCGACCCGGTAGCCGGACAGGCGCAGGTAGCCGAGCTGGGCCGCCAGCTGCTGGTAGGCGAGCGCGTCGCGCTCGCTCCCAAGCCGCTGCTGGTGCAGGGCAATATGGGTCATGGTGTCGGCCGCGCCGCCCGCCCCGGCCGCGCCGCCCGCCCCGGCCGGACCGCCGTCATGCTCAGGCGCGACCAGCAGGAACGCCTGCGGCCCCAGGCGCCCGGCGCCGACGCCGGCGACGTCGACCAGCAGCTGATACCCGCTCAGGGTCAGCGCGCCGACCACACCGGACGGGAGCGGATGCGCCTGGAGATGTCCGGTCGGAAATGCCATCGCGGTCAGCGCAGGTCGCCGAAGCAGCGGCGAGGCGGCCAGAGCAACGTCATCTCAATTATCGAGCAGGCCGCCGAGCAGACCACCAACGAGCCCGCCGCCCCCGCCGGCGACAGCCTGTCCCTGGCCCCCACCGGCTCCGGTTTCAGCCCCTGGAGGGTGGTAGTAGGCGCTCTGCAGGCCGATCCGTCCCGGACCGGTGAAGCGATTGAACACCAAACTTCCGGCCCCGCCGAGGAACCCGGACTTGAAGCCGTAGACCTGCTGGCTCATCGAGACGGAATGGTCGTAGTAGAGCCAGCCGCCCGGCTCGATGTCGATCGACTCGCCCGGGTCGAGCGTCTTCTCGAACACGTTGCCGTAGCCGTGCACCCAGACGACACCCTCGCCGCCCGTGCAGACGAACTGGTCGATGAAGAAGCCGCCGCCGTAGAGCATGTTGGAGAAGCCCTTCATGCGGGTGTAGTCGTACTCGATGTTCTGGGTCGCGGCCAGGAACTGGTGCTCACGCACCTGGATCCCCTCCCCCGCCGGCAGGTGCAGCGCCGCGATGTGACCGGGCGCGTCGCGGCTGAAGGCGACCTCGCCGGGCGACTCGACCTGCAGCATCAGCAGCGGCATGCCCGCGAACGCACGGCGCACAAGGCCCTTGCGCAGCGGGTGCAGGCCGATCTGGAGATCGGGCCATTTCCAGAGCAGAACATGATGCTCAAAATAGATGGGCATGCTTCCGTCGAGCGCCATGTGCAGCACCGGCACGAGCTCACCTTCGAGCCGGTAACGGAGCCCGGTGGACGTGCCCTCCTGAATCTGGGTCGGCAGGATCTTCGGTGCCGATGGCATGCGCTGCTCCGTTTCTCTGGAAGCCTAAGGGGTCGCTAAGGGGTCGCGATCCCCAATCGTGACAATCTCGTGATAATCCCTCTGTGCCACCTGTCTACATCTCCGGGCATCGTAACCCGGACACCGACTCGATCAGCTCCGCGATCGGCTACGCCGAGCTGAAGTCCCGCCTGGACCCGCGGACCGACTACATCCCGGTCCGGCTCGGAGCCCTCAATCCGCAGACGCGGTGGGTCCTCGAACAAGCCGGCGTGGAGGAGCCCGAGTTCCTCCCGCACATCAATCTGCGGGCATGCGACCTCATGCAGACGGAGTTTCCACGCATGAACGCGGCCGACCCGATCCGCGAAGCCGGGCTCGCAATCGACCACACCGGCCTCGACCAGGTGCCGGTGGTGGATGACGACGGCGCGATGATCGGCATCATCACCACCCGCTCGCTCGCGCGCCGCTACGTGCGCGAGTCGCGCGCCACCTCGACGCTGCGCGAGGCGACCTACCTGCACGCGGTCGTGGACGTCCTCGACGGCCAGCTGCTCACGGGCGATGACCGGGCCCTGACGGGGCGCATCTGGGTCCATGCCTCCAAGGTCGGCAGCACCAACGGCATCGCCGCAAATGACATTGTCGTCACCGGCAACCGCCCCGACGCGCAGAAGTACGTGCTCGAGCGTGACATCGCACTGCTCGTGATCGCCTCAGAGGCCGAGCCCGATGAGGACGTGCTCGCGATCGCCCGGGAGCGCGGCATCGCGGTGATCACCTCGCCGCTGGACACCTACGTGACCGCGCGCATGATCACCCTGGCGGCGCCGTGCCGCGAGCTGATGGAGAAGGATCAGCTCGTCGCCGTGTCCGACGAGCTGATCAGCGACGTTTCCGAGCAGATCAAGGACTCCCACCACGGCGCCGCGATCGTCGTCAACGAGCGCCAGCACCCGATCGGCCTGCTGACCCGATCGGACCTCGTCTCGCCGATGCGCCGCCGGGTGATCCTCGTCGACCACGCCGAGCAGGCGCAGAGCGTGCCCGGCATCGAGCACGCTGAGATCGTCGAGATCCTGGACCACCACCACATCGGCTCGATCGAGACGAAGGTCCCGGTGACCGCGACGTTCGATCCCGTCGGGTCGACGGCGACGTTGGTCATCGAGCGCTTCCGCCGCAGCGGCATGGAGCCGACGCGATCGACGGCGATGCTGCTGCTGGCGGCCGTGCTGGCGGACACGGTGATCCTCGGCTCGCCGACGACCACCGACCGCGACCACGCGGTGGTCGAGTACCTCGAGCGGGTGCTCGAGCTCGACGCGCAGGAGTTCGGGCGGCGCATGTTCGCGGAGACCTCCGACGTGTCGGGCACCAGCGCTGATGACCTTGTCAAGCGCGACGCCAAGGGCTACCAGTCGGGCAGCGGCACCCCTTTCCTGATCGCACAGATCGAGGTCGTGGGCAAGAGCCTGCTCGAGCGCGAGCCCGAACTGCTCGCGGCGATCCGCGAGGAGCGCTCGATCCGGGGCGTCGAGCTCTACGCGCTGATGGTCACCGACGTGCTCGACAAGGCCACGGACCTGCTCGTCGCCGGCGACCTGCACCATGTGAACGCCGTCGCGCGGGCGTTCGGCGTGGAGCCGGAGAACGGCAGTAAGCTCACGCTCCCCGGCGTCATGAGCCGTAAGAAGCAGGTGGCGCCGAAGCTGCTGGGGGCGCTCTAGGTGCACTGAGCGCTCCAGACCGGCTGGGCGCGCGCTTAGGCTGCGGCGAACTCGAAGGTCTTGGCCGGCGCCTCGCCCCAGAGCTGCTCCAGCCGGTAGAACTCGCGCATCTCGGGCGTGAAGATGTGCACGATCACGTCGCCGTAGTCCATCAGGATCCACTGCGCCTGGCTG
>WQWK01000254.1 GCA_009785395.1 Conexibacteraceae bacterium | reverse complement strand
CGTCCGCGGTGGCGAGGACATCGAGATCGAGGCGGCTGTGACGGTCAGCGCCGCCGGCGCCTGGGCGCACAGGATCGCCGAGCTGGCCGGGATCGAGGGCGTCCGCGTGTTCCCCGGCCGGGGAATCATGATCGCGATGAACCACCGGCTGGTGAACACCGTCGTGAACCGCTGCGAGATGCCCGCCGACGGCGACATCATCGTCCCGATCCGAACCGTTTCGGTCATCGGCACCACCGACGAGATCACCGACGACCCGGACGACCACAGCGTGCGGCAGGCCGAGGTCGACCAGATGCTCGATGCGGGTGAGAAGCTGGTCCCCGGCTTCCGGCAGGCGCGGGCACTGCGCGTCTGGACCGGAGTGCGGCCGCTGTTCGAGGACGCCAAGGCCTCCGACACCGAGACGCGCGACGTCACCCGCGCCCACGCCCTACTCGACCATCGCGAGCGCGACGGCGTCGGCGGCTTCGTCACGATCACCGGCGGCAAGCTCACCACCTTCCGGCTGATGGCCGAGCAGACGGTCGACGCCGTCTGCTCGATGCTGGGGCGTGACACCGCATGCACGACGGCGACCCAGCCGCTGCCCGGGTCCGAGAGCGGTGAGCCCTACCGCCTCGGCGAGCGCCTGGCGTGCAAGGAGCTCGTCCTGCGCGAGCAGCAGGTGATCTGCGAGTGCGAGCTGGTGCGCCGGCCCCAGCTCGAGGCCACGATCGCCCACACCGGCTCGACCAACCTCGATGACATCCGCCGGCAGCTGCGCCTCGGCATGGGGCCCTGCCAGGGTGGCTTCTGCATCTATCGCGCGACCGGGATCCTGCACGAGCTCGACGGGCTCAGCGCCGCGCAGGCCAACGCGTCGCTGCTCGCCTTCCTGCAGGAGCGCTGGAAGGGCACGTGGCCGATCCTGTACGGGGATCAGCTGCGCCAGGCCCGCTTCGACGAGTGGGTGTTCCACGGGATCCTCGACGTCAGTCACCTGCCGGGCGCGCAGCTGCCGGACGCGCAGCTGTCCGGCGACCAACCCGCGGTGAGCGCATGAACCGCGAGCTGCGCTACGACGTCGTCGTGATCGGCGCCGGCTCCGCCGGGCTCGTCGCCGGGATCCGCCTGGCGCAGGCGGGCGCGAGCGTGTGCGTGATCGCCAAGGGCTACGGCTGCACGCACCTCGCGCCCGGCACGATCGACGTCCTCGGTTATGCGCCCGGGCGAGTCGACTCGCCCCAGCTGGGGCGAGTCGACTCGCCCGGCGCCGTGCTGAGCGAGTTCGCGGCGACGCGCCCCGATCATCCCTACGCCCTGCTCGGCGCCGGCCTGGTCGCCGAGGCCATCGACTGGTTCGCCGCCGCGGCGGCGCGTGGCCCCTTCCCCGGCTACGGATACAGCGGCAGCCTCGATCGCAACGTCCTGCTTCCGACCGCGGCCGGCGCGCTCAAGCCCTCAGCGCTGATTCCCGAGACCTTCGCGGCCGGCGACTCACGGCAGCTCGGTCGCGTGGTCATCGTCGGCACGGAGGAGCTGCGCGACTTCCACCCGAAGCTGTGCGCCGCCAACCTCCGGGCGGCCGGGATCGACGCGCGCGCGCTGAGCGTCGACATCGAGTGCGATCGCGCCGACTCGAGCACGCTCGCCTTTGCCCGCCGGCTCGATGATCGGGCCGGACGCGCGGCCTTCGCCGGCCGGCTCGCACCGCTCGTGCGCGCGGCCGACCAGGTCGGCCTGCCGGCGATGCTGGGCCTGCGCGACCCGCACGCCGTCCTCACCGACCTGGAGGCACGCCTGGGCCGGCGCGTGTTCGAGATCCCGTCGCTGCCGCCGTCCGTGCCGGGGATGCGGCTGTACGAGATCCTGCGCGACGCGCTGCGCCGCGCCGGCGGCCGCCTCGTGCTCGGCGCCGGTGTGATCGGTCACCGCAACGCCGGCGCGCGGATCGCCTCGATCGCGACCGACACAGCCGGCTCGCACACCACCTATGCCGCGGACGCGTTCGTGTTCGCGGCCGGTGGTTTTCACTCGGGCGCACTCGCGCTCGACTCCCGCTGGCGGGCACGCGACCAGGTGCTCGGCCTGCCGCTGCACGGCGCGCCGCCCCCGGGCGAGCCGCGCTTCCTCGCCTCGTACTTCGACGAGCAGCCGCTCGCGCGCGCGGGCGTGGCCGTTGACGGCGATCTGCGTTCCACCGGCGCCGGCAACGTCGTGGTCGCCGGCGCCTCGCTGCCCGGCGCGGTCCCGTGGCGCGAGGGCTCCGGCGAGGGCATCGCGCTGGCGAGCGGCTACCGGGCCGCGCAGGTCATCGCCGCTGACCTCGGCGCCGCCGGCCTCGGCGCCCGCAAGGCGGACCCGAGTCCCGCTGCACCGCCTACCCCGGCAAAGCCCGCCGGGGTTGGCGCGGAGAACCTCACATGACGGACCTGCTCGAACTGGCGCAGCTGCGCGGCTCGCTCGACCACTGCGTGAAGTGCACGATCTGCGAGACCGCGTGTCCGGTCGCGAACGCCACGCCGCTGTTCCCGGGCCCGAAGTACGAGGGCCCCCAGGCGGAGCGCTACCGGGTCGCCGGTGAGCCCAGCGTCGACGCATCCGTCGACTACTGCTCGGGCTGCGGCATCTGTTCGCAGGTCTGCCCTCAGGGGGTGAAGATCGCCGAGATCAACGCCCAGGCGCGCGACAAGCTCAAGCGTCAGAAGGGCGTCCCGCTGCGCGACCGGATCATCACGCGTCCGACCGTGCTCGGCCGCGCCGGCACTCCCGTGGCGCCGGTGGCGAACTGGGCGATGCGGTCGCGGCCGCTGCGGAGCCTTGCGCAGCTGATGCTGGGCGTCCACCGCTACGCGCCGGCGCCGCGCTTCGCCGGGCGGCGCTTCTCGCGCTGGGCGCGCACGCACGTGAGTCCGCCCGCGCCGCGCCGAGCCATCTACTTCCACGGCTGCGGGACCGAGTATTACGAGCCTTGGGAGGGCGAGAAGGTCGTCGCCGTACTCGAGCACAACGGCTTTGAGGTGATCGTGCCCGAACAGGATTGCTGCGGCCTGCCGCTGCAGTCCAGCGGCCTCTTCGACGACGCCCGCAAGGTCGCCCTCCGCCTGGCCCATGCCCTCGCCGCCCAGCTGACCGACGAGGGCACGATCATCGTCGGCAACGCGAGCAGCTGCACCCTGATGCTCAAACGCGAAGCACGAGAGATCCTCGGGCTCGAGGACGACCCGGACCTGCGCCGTGTGGCCGAGCGCACCTATGACATCTGCGAGCTGCTGCTGGAGCTGCACCAGCAGGGCGAGCTGCGCACGGACTTCAGGGCGATCCCCGAGCGCATCGCCTATCACGCGCCGTGTCAGCAGCAGGGTCACTGGATCGGCAAGCCGGCCCTGGACCTGCTGGCTCTGATCCCCGAGCTGGATGTCCGTGAGCTGAATGCGCGCTGCTGCGGGGTCGCCGGAACCTACGGGCTGAAGACCGAGAAGTATGCGATCGCGATGGCCGTCGGCAGCGACCTCTTCCACCAGGTCGACGCCTCCGGCGCCGCCGGCGTGGCCTGCGACAGCGAGACCTGCCGCTGGCAGATCACGCACGGCACGCATCTGCCGTCGGTTCACCCGATCGACTACCTGTACCGGGCCTACGGGCTGGACGCGTCCGGGGAGGCGCCCAGGCCCGGGCCCGCCCCCACGCCCGGGTAACGCACCGCCCGCGATGGTCGGCATCGTCGTCGTCTCGCACAGCGACACGCTCGCCGAGGGCGTCGTCCGGCTGGCGCGTGAGATGGCCCCTGCAGACCTCAAGCTGGAGGCGGCCGGCGGCATCGGCGAGTCCGGCGTGCTCGGCACCAGCGCCGAGCTCGTGCGTGCCGCGATCGAGCGCTCGATGTCGGCTGACGGCGTGCTCGTGCTGATGGACCTGGG
>WQWK01000253.1 GCA_009785395.1 Conexibacteraceae bacterium | reverse complement strand
CCAGCGGAGGCGAGACGCTCGACGACATGCCCGAGCACCGCGTCTTCAGGCCCGCGCCGAAGCGCGGCTTCAAGATCACCCGGAACGACGAGGGCGCGTACGTGGTCGAGGGCGACGGGGTCGAGAAGCTGGTCGCGCGCTATGACCTGGACAACGAGGACGCGCTGCAGCACCTGGAGCGCCGGCTGCGCGGGCTCGGCGTCATCCGCGCGCTTGAGGCGGCCGGGTTCGAGGCGGGCGACGATGTCGAGATCGCCGGCGTCGTCTTCGAGCTCGACCCTTAGTGCGCCGATCCGGATCGGCGCACTAGTCTCAAGGCGCTATGAGCTCGGTTGTGATCAAGCTCGGGTCGAGCGTCGTTGCGCAGGACGACGGCACGGTCCGCACGGACGTGCTGGAGCGGATCTGCGACGACGTCGCGGCGCTGCACGCTGGCGGCCACCAGCCGATCGTCGTGACCAGCGGCGCGATCGCGCGCGGGCTCGGGGTCATGGAGATCGCTCCCGGGCAGCGGCCGCGGGCGATCGACGAGCTGCAGGCCGCCAGCGCGATCGGCCAGGGCAAGCTGTTCCGCGTCTACGACGAGTTGCTGGCGGCACGGGGCGTGCCGACCGCGCAGGTGCTGTTGACGTTCTTCGACATGAGCGCGCGCACGCACTACCTGAACGTGCGCCAGACGCTCGCCAAGCTCCTCGAGTGGCGGGTCGTGCCGGTCATCAACGAGAACGACACCACCACAACCGACGAGATCTCGTTCGGCGACAACGACTTCCTCGCCGCGCAGGTGGCGATCCTCGTGGGTGCCGACAAGCTGCTGCTGTTGACCAACACCGACGGCGTGTTCACCGCCAACCCGCGCACCGACCCGAACGCTGAGCTGGTGCGGAGGATCGATGCGATCGAACAGCTCGACACGCTGCAGATCACGCAGCACACGTCGGTCCTGGGCTCGGGCGGGATGCGCTCGAAGGTGGTCGCCGCCGAGATGGCGACAGCCGCCGGGATCCCGACCGTGATCGCCAACGGGCAGCTCGCCGGAACGATCACCGCGGCGCTGCGTGGGGATCCGGAGGTGGGCACGACGTTCGTCGCCCGCACGGACCGCGTCTCGAGCTTCAAGCTGTGGCTGAAGTACTCGAAGCCGGCGCGTGGGCGTGTCTCGGTGGACGCGGGGGCCGCGCGGGCGCTACGCGAGGGCGGTACCAGTCTGCTGCCCGTGGGCGTGGTCGACGTCGCCGGCAGCTTCGACGTCGGCGACGCGATCGAGGTGATCTTCGGCGACGAGCAGGTCGGCAAGGGGATCAGCAACTACTCGGCGGCAGAGCTGCGGCGCGTGCGCGGACTGAAGTCGGCCGCGGTGCGCGAACTGCTGCCGCGTGCCAGCGACGAGGCGGTACATCGCGACTACTTCGTGCTCGCGTAGGGCTCGCGTAGTCTTTAAGGTCGATATGGCCACGACCACCATCGCATCAGCCTCCGTCAACCGGGCGTCCGTCGCCGAGATCTGCGCAGCCGCGAAGCGCGCCTCGCGCGAGCTCGCCGCGCTCGGGTCCGGAGTGAAGAACGCGGCGCTGCGGGCGATCGCCGACGCGCTGATCGAGCGCACCCCCGAGATCCTCGATGCCAATGCCCGCGACAGCGAGGCAGGCCGCGAGGCCGGGCTCAGCGCGGCGCTGCTCGACCGGCTGGCGCTCGACCCCGCGCGGATCGCCGCGATGGCGGACGGCGCGCGCACGATCGCGAGCCTGCCCGACCCCGTCGGCGAGGTGATCGACGGCTTCCGCCTGCCGAACGGTCTCGACGTGCGCAAGGTGCGGGTCCCGCTCGGCGTGATCGCGGTCGTGTATGAGGCGCGGCCGAACGTGACGATCGACGCGGCGGCGCTGTGCCTGAAGTCCGGCAACGCGATCGTGCTGCGCGGATCGAGTTCGGCGGCGCACTCGAACGCGGTGCTCGCGCGGATCGCCGCGGAGGCGGCGGTCGGGGCCGGCCTGCCGGAGGGCGCGCTCGCGCTCGTCGCGGGCGGCGGGCGTGAGGAGCTGACCGAGCTTGCGACTCAGACGGGCGTCGTCGACCTGATCATCCCGCGCGGCGGCGAGGGCCTGAAGGCCGCCCTGAAGGGCGTCGCGACCGTGCCGGTGATCTTCGCCGCCTCCGGTAACTGCCATGTGTACGTCGACCGCAGCGCCGACCTCGGCGCGGCGCAGGCGATCGTGATCAACGCCAAGGTGCAGCGGCCGGGGGTCTGCAACGCCGCCGAGACCCTGCTGGTCCACGCGGACGTGGCCGACCGCTTCCTGCCGGGCGTGCTGCACGAGCTCTACGACCTGGGGGTGACGCTGCACGCCGACGAGCGCGCGCGGGACACGGTCACGGACCTTGAGGTCCGCCGCGCCACCGATGCGGACTGGGACACCGAGTACCTGGCGCTGGAGATGGCGGTGGGCGTGGTCGACTCGGTCGACGCCGCGATCGAGCACATCAATCACCACGGCAGCGGCCACTCGGAGGCGATCGTCACGGCCGACACCCATGCCGCGCGCCGGTTCGAGCTCGGCGTCGACGCGGCCTGCGTCTACGTCAACGCCTCGACCCGGTTCACCGACGGCGGCGAGTTCGGGATGGGCGCGGAGATCGGCAACTCCACCCAGAAGCTGCACGTGCGCGGCCCGATCGGCCTGCGCGAGCTCTGCACCTTCAAGTACCTGGTCGAAGGCAGCGGCCACGTCCGGGTGTAGACCCTTGGCAGGCCGGACCTTGGTAGTCCGGACGGGGGTACCGGCCGCTTGCGCATAGGCATCCTCGGCGGAACCTTCAACCCGCCGCATCTCGGCCACCTGATCTGCGCACAGGAGGCGTATCTGCAGCTCGCGCTCCACCGCGTGATCCTGATGCCGGCCGGCCAGCCGCCGCACAAGACGGAGGAGGACGATCCCGGGCCCGGGCATCGCCTGGAGCTGTGCCGGCGCGCGGTGGCAGGCGATCCGCGCTTCGAGGTGACCGATCTGGAGGTGCTCCGCGAGGGGCCGTCTTACACGGTCGATAGCCTTGAGGCATTGCACTCACGGATGCCGGAGAGCGATCTGTTTCTGATTGTCGGTGGTGACGTCGCGGCTGGACTGCCCACCTGGCACGAGCCGGAGCGGGTGCTGTCGCTGGCTACACTCGCTGTAGCGAAGCGCCGCGGGACCACGCGGACCTCGATCGATCGGGCGCTGGCCGGCATTCCCGGGGGAGAGCGGGCAGAGTTCTTCCGGATGCCGCGGATCGGCATCTCGTCGACCGAGATCCGCCGCCGAGTGCAGACGCAGGTGCCGGTCACCTACCTCGTTCCCGATGCGGTGGCGAGCTATATGAAGGAACACCGTCTATACGGAGGTCGCTGAATTGTTGAAGCCTGAAGAGATCGCGTTGGCCGTCGCCGAGTTCGCCTCGGACGCGAAAGCTGTCGAGATCGTCCAGCTCGATCTGCGGGGACTGACGTCCGTGGCCGATTATTTCGTGATCTGCACGGGCCGCAGCGACCGCCAGGTGAAGGCGGTGCACGACCGCGTCCACCTGGGGATGAAGTCCGAGCACGCGATGCTGCCCACCCGCGTTGACGGCGTCAGCCAGGCGCAGTGGATCCTGATGGACTACGGCGACGTGATCGTGCACATCTTCACGCCCGAGATGCGCGAGTTCTACCGGCTCGAGCAGCTCTGGGGCGAGGCACCGGCCAAGGCCTTCGAGTTCGCCGCAGCCTAAGCGCGCCCGGCCAGTCTGCAGCGCACCTAGAGCGCGCCCAGCAGCTTCGGCGCCACCTGCTTCTTACGGCTCATCACGCCGGGCAGCTCGAGCGTGCTGTCGTCGGGCTCGACCCCGAACGCCCGGGCAACCGCCTGGATGTCGCCGGCGACGAGCAGAT
>WQWK01000252.1 GCA_009785395.1 Conexibacteraceae bacterium | reverse complement strand
GTAGAACTGGTCGTAGTAGTACTCGGCCTCGCCGAAGTTGTAGATCACGTCGCCGAGGTGGAAGCAGAAGCTCGGCGCGTCCGCGCCCGTCCCGGAGTCCGCGCCCGCGCCTGAGATCGACGCCGCCATCGCGTCCGCGACCGTCGCCTCGTTGGAGATCGATGCCGTCGACGACGCCCCTGTGTCGCCGACGGCGTGGAAACTGATGCGGTTCGCAGCGATCATTGGCGCGAGGAAGTCCGCGCCCAGCACGTCCTGCAGATCGAGCGGCTGTGCCGGCGGTCCCATCGGCACCGCCTCGACCTCGGTGGCGTGCTGCGCGTAGTAGGGCGAGTTGTAATAGTCCTCGCTGGTGTTGTCGACCTGGAAGGAGGTCTCGTCGGGAGTCGGCGCCGGATCGCCGAACAGCTGGCCGCCCGGACCCCGCAGGTTTCGGGTCCAGGGACGCGTCGAGCCGAACGGACCCGCAGGGCGATTCATCCCCCGGTTGTCTCATGGCCGCGCGCCGCTGTCAACCGGCGGCGCAAACGGTTCACACGCCGGTCACTCCGCGGTTCACACGCCGGTTACTCCGTGGCGATCGCCCTGAGCACGTCCAGGCGAGCCGCGCGCCGCGCCGGCCAGCTGGCCGCGGCCAGCCCGAGCAGTGCCGCCAGGACCAGGAAGATGACAAGCGTGCCCACCGGCACCGACACCGCGGTGACGTTGTTGTTGCGCAGTGAGCTCGCCAGCGCCAACCCCAGTCCGGGGCCCACGACGATCCCGACGACGGCGCCGAACACGGCGATGATGACCGACTCGGCGCGCACCATCCAGCGCACCTGCCGGCGCTCCATGCCGACCGCGCGCAGCAGCCCGATCTCGCGCGTGCGCTCGAACACGGACAGCATCAGCGTGTTGACGATCCCGATCATCGCGATCACGACGGCCAGCGCGAGTAGCACATAGACGAGGCCGAGCAGCTGGTTGATCGACTTCTGCTCGTCCTGCTCGAACTGCGCCTTCGTCTTCGAGCTGACATTCGCGTAGGGCACCAGGATGTGGTTGTTGAGCTTCGGGTTGAGGTCCGGACTGCCGGGGGCGGTGCGCAGCAGCACGGCGCCCGGCTGCGGGCTGTGGAAGTGCGGGATGAAGTACCGGTCGCCGGTGACGAAGCTGCCGACCAGCGGGTTGGGCTTGAAGATGCCGCCGATCCGCATGGTCGTGGACCCGGTCTGGGCGAAGCGGACGGGCACGACCGAGCCGACGTGGAGGTTGTCGCTGCGCGCGGTGTTGGAGTCGATCAGCAGCTCGCCGGCGGCCATCGCCGCGGATGCGCGGCCGGTGGTCACCTGCAGGTTCACGGTCTCGGCGAGGTTCTGCGGCGATGCGGCCGTCAGTGAGCCGAGCGACCCGCGGAACTCGAACTGTCCGCGGTAGATCGTGGTCGCCGTGGTGACACCGGGCAGATGCGAGACGGCTGACACCACCGAGCGGCTGAAGCCGCCGTTGCCGGTGATGATGTAGTCGGCGTTGATCGCGGTGTCGACGCTCTGTGTCACTGAGGTGCTGAGCGACGCGCCCAGCACGGCGATCGTCGAGACGAGCGTGAGCCCGATCATCAGCGCCGCCGCCGTCTGAGCCGTGCGCCGCGGGCTGCGCATCGCGTTCGCGCGCCCGAGCCGGCCGGCCACTCCCAGGCGGAGGGCGAGCGGCCGTCCGAGCACGTCCGCGAGCGGCCGCGCGACTGCCGGTGCCAGCGCGGCGACCGCGAACATCGCCGCGAGCGCGCCGATGCCGACGAGCCCGACCTGTGCGCCCGCGACACCTGCCGCCACGGCCACCACCGCGATCGCCGCGGCCACGCCGCCGACGATGCCGCGGCGGCCGCGGAGCCGCTCGGGCCGCTCGCCGCTGGGGTCCACCAGCGCGGCGACCGGGGCGATGCGCACCGCGCGCCGCGCGGGCACGATCGCGGAGAGCACCGTCACGCCGACGCCGACGGCGATCGCGACGACCGGGGTGCGCGCCTTGAACACCAGCGGCGAGGAGGGCAGGTCGATCCCGAAGGCCCCCAGCAGCGCCTTGAGCCCGAGCGCCGCCAGCACGCCCATGCCGAGCCCGATCAGCGCGGCGACGAACCCGGTGATGGCCGCCTCGCCCAGCACCGACCGGAACAGCTGGCGGCGGCTGGCGCCGACGACGCGCAGAAGCGCGAGCTCGCGTGTGCGCTGCCCGACCGTGATCGAGAACGTGTTGTAGATGGTGAAGCCGCCCACCAGCAGCGCGATCAGGGCGAAGATCAGCAGCAGCGTCGAGATGAACGACAGCTCGTTGTCGATCGCGCTCGTGAGCTCGTTGACCAGCTGCTGGCCGCTGACGACCTGGACGCCGTGCGGCAGCACCGCTTCGATCTGCTGCTGCAGCCTGACCGTGTCCGCCCCCGACGCCGAGAGCACGCTGATCGTGTTGTAGTGGCCGGTGAGGTTGAAGAGGCGCTGGGCCGTCGCCTCGTCGAACCCGGCCAGCGTGATGCCCGCGAGGTTGCTGTCGTTGCCGAACGTGACGATGCCGGTGATCCGGAAGTGCTCCGCGCTGTTCGGCAGGTCGATGAGCACCGTGTCACCGATCCGGTAGTGGTACTTGGTCGCGGTCCCGCGGTCCATCACGACCTCGCCGGGGCCGTGTGGAGCGCGTCCCTCCACGAGCCGGTATGGCGAAAGCTGCGCATTGGGATCGAACCCGAACCCGAGCGTGGTGGTGCGGCCGCCACCGATCGCGTTGCCGTTGCGCTGCACGAACTGGGCGGAACCCTGGACCGCGCCCCACGCGTAGGAGACACCGTCCAGCTTGCGCACCGCCGGCAGGATCGACGCCGGTATCGGGCGCCGGTCGCTGCCGCTGATCGCCGCGTTCGAGCCGCCCTTGAGCTCGGAGACCCCGCGGATCTGGAAGCTGACGTGCTGGTAGGCGGTCCCGATCAGGCTGTTGAAGGTGCTGTTGAGCGTGTCGCCGAGCACCAGCGTGCCGGTGACGAAGGTGACACCGAGGATGATCGCCAGCGCCGTCAGCGCCAGCCGCAGCTTGCGGGCCAGCAGGCCTCTGATAGTGATTCGTCGCATCGCCGTTGAACCCCTCGCACCCTCAGCCGCCGAGCCGTTTCATCTGCTCGAGCACGGTGTCGGCGGTGGGCGCACGCAGCTCCCCGACCAGCCGTCCGTCGGCCAGGAACACGACCCGGTCGGCATAGGCGGCGGCGGCGGGCTCGTGCGTGACCATCACGATCGACTGGCGGTGCTCGTCGACCGCGTCACGCAGGAACGTCAGCACCTCGGCGGAGGCGTTCGAGTCGAGGTTGCCGGTCGGCTCGTCGGCGAAGATCAGGTCGGGACGGCCGATCAGCGCCCGCGCACACGCGACCCGCTGCTGCTGGCCGCCGGAGAGCTCGCTCGGCCGGTGGCTCAGGCGATCGGCGATCCGCAGGCGCTCCGCAAGGTAGCCGAGCCACTCGCGGTCGACGGTGCCGCCCGCGAGGTCCGCTGACAGGGTGATGTTCTCCGCCGCGGTCAGCGTCGGGACCAGGTTGAACGCCTGGAAGACGAATCCGATCCGCTCCCGGCGCAGCGTCGTCAGGCCGGCGTCGTCAAGCTTGCCGATCTCCTGCTCGGCCACGAAGGTCTGGCCGCCGGACGGCACGTCGAGTCCGGCCATGCAGTGCACGAGCGTCGACTTGCCCGAGCCGGAGGGCCCCATCACCGCCGTGAAGCAGCCGGATTCGAACGCGACGCTGACATCATCGAGGGCCCGGACGGCAACGTCGCCGCTGCCGTAAATCTTTGAGAGGCCGACCGCTCGCGCGGCTGCCGCGCTTGCGGTGGTGGCCACTTCGAGTGAGTTCGTGATCATGCCGCCAAGCTACGCCGCGAACCTGCC
>WQWK01000251.1 GCA_009785395.1 Conexibacteraceae bacterium | reverse complement strand
GTCAGGATCCGGCCACCGGTCGCGCCGATCGGATGGCCGAGCGCGATCCCGGAGCCATTGACGTTCACGCGCTCCATGCCGTCGGGAAGCTGCCACTCGCGGAGGACGGCAAGGACCTGGGCGGCGAACGCCTCGTTCAGCTCGATCAGCGACATGTCGGCGAAACCCAGTCCGGCCCGAGCGAAGGCTCTGGCCACCGCCGGGACCGGCCCGATACCCATCGTCTCGGGCGCGACGCCGGCGACCGCCCAGCTGACCAGCCGGGCGAACGGCCTCAGCCCGAGCGCCGCCGCCCGCTCCGGATGCGTGACGATGCAGATCGCGGCGCCGTCGTTCTGACCGCTGGTGTTGCCGGCGGTGACGGTCGCATCGGGGTCGGCGCTGAGCATGATCGGGCGCAGCGCCGCGAGCTTCTCGAGCGAGGTGTCCGGGCGCGGATGCTCGTCGCGGTCGACACTGGTCGGCGGCGCCCCGCGCCTGCCGGGCAGCTCGACCGGCACGATCTCCTCGGCGAAGACCCCGTGCTCGTGCGCCCTGACAGCGAACCGGTGGGAGCGCAGCGCCAGTTCGTCCTGCTCCTCGCGCGCGATCGAGTACTGCCTGCGAAGGTTCTCCGCCGTTTCGATCATCCCGCCGGGGACGGGATGAAACTCGCCGCCGGCGCGGGTCCGCGCGGCCTGCAGCCGGTCCTTCAGCGTCACGCCGCCGGTCTTGACCCCCCACCGCAGCTCGGCGGAGTAGAGCTCCACCTGGCTCATGCTGTCCGCGCCGCCCGCCAGGACGACGTCGGCGGCGCCGGTCTGCACGTGCAGGCAGGCGTCGATCACCGCCTGCAGCCCCGAGCCGCAGCGGCGATCGACCTGGATTCCGGGGACCGAGTCCGGCAGGCCGGCATCAAGCGCCGCGACGCGGCCGAGGGCGGGAGCGTCCCCGTTCGGATAGCCCTGGCCGAGGATGACATCGTCGACCTGCTCCGGGGGCAGTCCGGTTCGCGAGATCAGCTCCCTGATCACGGTCGCGGCGAGCGTCGTCACCGGGACGTCACGAAACACGCCTCCGAAGCCCCCGACCGGGGTTCGCAAGGGCTCGCAGATCACGGCGTCGCGCACAGAAGCGAATTTATCTCGGCCGGGACCCGGAGGGTTCGGTGGGCGGGCCTAGAATCGAGTCTCGAGATGCCTGAGATGCACATGCCCTCCGCGGCGCTGCTGGCGCTGACCGTCGGACGGATGGCCGCGCGCGTACCGGGCCTGCGGCGGGTGCCGTGGATCGAGGTCGTGCTCGCCGGGCAGGTGCTGCTGCTCGCCCGCGAGCACCTCGAGCGATTGACGCCGAGCGAGCGGCATCGCGTCGTCGTGCTGGTTCGCGAATGCCACGGCCGCGCCAGCCGATTGCCCGAGCGCGACCGCGCCGAGCTGCACGCGTTGATCGCCAAGGTCGAACCACGGCTGTTCGCCGAGACGGCGGCGCGGACCCTGTCGCCGCTGCCGCTGCCGAACAGCGTTATGCGTCGATTGTGATGTGTCCGGGCCGGGCGGCCACCCGCTGCAGCCAGGCGCGAGTCTGCGGGTAGGGCTCGAGGTCGAAGCCGCCCTCGTGGGCAACGTGCGTGTAGGCGTAGAGGCTGATGTCGGCGGTCGAGTAGCGCTCGCCGACAAGCCACGCGCTGCCGGTGAGGCCCCGCTCGAGAGCCTCGAGGCCCTTGCGCCCGGCGTCGAACCGCTGGCGCCAGAACGCCTCCGGCGCCTCGACGCCGAACAGCTTCAGGAACCGGGCGACCGCGAGGTTCGGCTCGATCTCGTACTGCTCGAAGAACTGCCAGGCCAGGACCTGCGCCCGCTCGTAGGGGTCGTCGGGCAGGTACTCGGTGCCCTCGGCGAGAAAGTCGATGATCGCGTTCGACTCGGCCAGCGGCCGGCCGTCGTCTAGCACCAGCGTTGGAACCCGAAGCGCCGGGTTCAGATCGCCGATCACCGCTCGCCGGTTGGAGCGGTCGACGACGTCGAGCTCGTGGAGCTCGAGCGGGATCCCGAGCTGGGCGGCGAGCACACGGACCTTGTAGCAGTTGCCCGAGACCGCGCTGTTGTAAAGAAGCATCGCCGCTATTTAACCCGCTGCCTGCGCAAACTCCAATCGGGCGAGTCGTCGCGCTCGTCAATCACGTGCCCAGAGGTGCTGAGGATGAAGTGTGCGTCGTGACCGAGCAGCCGGGCCGTGACAGTTACCCCGGCGGCATTTGTTGTGGAGCGGCATCGCCGACGTTCAATGTAGAAAGCGCACTCCGTCACGTTTACTGCCTGTTAGATCGGCCACCGGAGACATGCCAGGCAGACAGGGTGCCGGCTTCCTGTGTCACGGTTGTACACGCACGAGACCGTCGAACGCCGGTCCTGGCCGCCGTAACCTGGTGAGAGTCGGTGTTTGCGGCAGTCAAGAGCAGGGCGGGAGGAAGCGATGACGAACGCGTCTGAACAGTTTGGGCAGTTGCAGCAAAAGGTCGGTGAGGCTCAGCAGAACGTCGAGGCGGCCGCGGCCGAGGGTAAGCAGCAGCTTGAGGCGAGGGTCGGCACCGCGCGCCAGAGCGCCGACGAGGAGGTTGCCAAGCTCCGGGCGAGCGCTCAGCAGAAGTCCGGCGAGAACAAGGCTCACGTGTCTGATCTTCAGCAGAGGTGGGGTGACCACGTTGCCGACGTACGGCATCAGATCGACCAGAGACGAGGCGAGCGCGACGTTCGCAAGGCTGAGCGACACGCCGAGTGGGCCGAGGGCTACGCGGCCACGGCGATCGAGATCGCCGTGGCCGCGATCGAGGAGGCCGAATACGCCGTCCTTGACGCCGGCCTCGCCCGACTGGAGGCGGATGCGCTCGCGGGTGCCGCTTAGCAGGTTCGTGGTTCCCCAGCGCGGCGCGCGAGGGAAATGCTTCGGCGGGTTCGGTACGGATCTGTCGGGTAGAGCCAGGAACGGTTGTAACCGGAGATGAAGGAGGCGAGGATGACTCAAGAAGCGATCCAGGACGCGGAGATGAAAGTCGCCAAGATGCAGTCGGTACTCGACGACACCCAGCGCGCGCTTCAGGCCGCGGAGCGGGTCCAGCAGACGGCCGAGAAGAGTGTCGAGGTGATGCGCACGGTCGCCATCGCCGCCGTTGGCGGCTTGGTCCTCGTTGCTCTGGTCCATGCTGTGAGGCGAGAGCATCACTGACCCATCCGTCGCCCACGGCCCGGTGAAGACACGCGTGCCGCGGGCACTCGGTTGAAGCGAGGTTTACGGGAGGCTCAGGTGCATTTGGAGTTGGTGGCGCGGGACAAGTTGCTGACCGAACTTACGGCGGTCGCCGCGTCGAGCGCGACCTTCGCGTAGTCCTGGGTCGATGGCTTCGGGGGCAGGGTCCTCACGCTGCTGACGAGCGCGTCGACGTCCCGCCTGACAGCGCTCGACTCGGTCGGGAAATCGCGCTTGGCGGAGTCGGTTAGTTTCGCCGCCCGGGCCTGGATCTCACTGGCCTGTGTACGAAGGCCACTGAGATTTGCGCTCGTGACCAGTCCCGGCAGTTCCTTCACAGACTTCTCCAGGGTGGCTCGATCCGAGCAGTACGCCGGCTTACTGCTCCCACAGGCGGCCAACACCAGACCGGTGCTGACGAACAGCAGCACGGTCAGCCCCCGCACGCCGATGTGCCGACTGGCGTGCGGGCGACCAGCCGAACCTAAGGGTTGCGATCTGGCGGGCATCTGAGCGAGCACTGTAGTCCGCACGCGGGGCTCGCGATGAAGGGTGGTGCTGCCGCCTTAACAGGGTGGTGAAGCGACCCGACGTCCACACCACATCTGCGCTCGCGTGCACCACCGTCTTGTTCCAGGCCGGACCGCGCGATTTACGCTACAGCCCTCCGAAAGAATCCACCGATCATGCGC
>WQWK01000250.1 GCA_009785395.1 Conexibacteraceae bacterium | reverse complement strand
GTCCGCGCCGCCCCAATCGGCGAGAAGCGAGCCGCCCGCCGACGACTGGCGGGCAGGTGGACGCCCTCCGTTTCGGAAGGGCCGGTTCGTTACAGCGGCGTGCATCCTTTTCGTGATCGGCGCGCTCTACCTCACCGACGGGCTGGGCGCCGCGATCACCGGCGTCGTTCTCGGGGCAGCCACGTACGCGTGGGTCGGGTATCTGCTCGCCCGGATCTTCCGCTAGCCCGGTTTCAGAACAGCGTAAACGGCTAGGTTGTCTGGCCGACGAAGACACGGCTACGCCGCTCCTCAACACCGGCTGGGGAGGGGCGGGCCCGCCCGCGCATGCTCGCCGAGATCCACAACGCTGCGTCGACCACGCCGTGCCCACTACGTGCCCATTGCTTCCCTCTCGCACCCCCGAAGCCGGGTCGCAGGCGCAGCGAAACCCCAGCGTTAATCGGCGTTTTCGGCCCTGCTGTTGCCACCAAGCCTCTTGCCATGCAGAAGGTCGAGGGTTCGAGTCCCTTCAGCCGCTTCCTCCAGAACCCCCGGATTTCCGGGGGTTTCGTCGTTCTGGGGCAGAGCCTCGGCACTCAACCCGGCGTCCAGCGTGCCCGCTACGTGCCCATTGCTGCCCAACGCGGCCCGATCGAACTCCTCCATCGCCTCACGGTCATGGTCATCGGCGTCGTGTGCCAGGTGCCCGTAGGTGCGGTCGATCATCTTGACGCTGGTGCCCATCCGCCGCGCCAGGGTGAAGATGCTGACGCCCGAGGCAAGGCTCCAGGTCGCGAACGTGTGCCGCATGTCGTAGATCCGGCGATGCTCGACGCCCGCCGCCTGGAGCGCGGGCACCCATTCGCGGGTCCGGAAGTTGTCGATGTTGATCCGCCCGCCCTCGGCCGCGGGGAACAGGATCCCCTCCCGGCCGGGCAGCTCCTCGAGCGCGTCGACCACCTTTGAACGAAGCGGTACCCGACGGCGCGACTTCGCGGTCTTGGCGTAGTTCTTCAGCCGGCCTTTGGCGAACGACCGGGAGATCGTGATCACGCCCCTGTCCAGGTCGACGTCGCGCCAGTCAGCACCGAACAGCTCCTCCGGACGAACGCCGGTACCCACCGCGAAGATCGCCACCGGCCCGAACGGACCCAGCTCGCGGGCGACGGCCTCTACCTGGTCCCAGTCGGCGAACGGTAGAAACTCCGTCCGTTCGTGCTCGGGGTTGCGCACATCGATCGCGACGTTGTGCTCGATCCAGCGCCACCGCACCGCCGCCGCGAGCACCTGGCGTAGCGCCCGATGCGCTCCGTGGCGACTCGTGGTCGGCAGCGAGGCCCGCCACCGCGCGATCTGCAGCGCGTCCAGCTCGCCGACCGGCACGTCGCCGAACACCGCGGTCGCTTTGCTCAGGTAATGCCGTAGCCAGCCGTGGCTAGCGGGGGCGCCGTCGTACTGCTCAAAGAACGCCGCGATGACCTCGTTCAGAGTCGCTTCCGGCCGGTACAGCGGACCGAGCCGAGCTTTCTTCAGCTCCTCGTCGAGTATCGCCTTGGCCTCCTTCTTCGTCCGGAAGCCACCACGCTGACGACGCACGCCGTGGGCATCGCGGTAGCGAATCGCCCAACCCGCCGCCGTCTGCTTGATCTCCCCCGTCCGAGCACGGCCGCCGCCATGTCGCTTGTTCTCAGTCATGGCCGCCGGTCACCGTCCTCGATGATTGCCGCCTCGATCTCGCTCCAGCGGAACCGCACCGGACAGCGCCGCCCAGTCCGCAGCCGACGGCCGGGGAGCATCCCGTCATCGAAGTAGCGCAGCACCGTCGCTGGTGAAATCCGCAGCCGGTCGGCGACCTCCCGCGCCGTCAGGAACGGCTCAAACTCAGCCGCGCGCACAATCAATCCACCCTGGTCCACCGCTCCATCTCCTTTCTCGTTTGTCCAGTCACTTGCAGCTCCTCCCGCGCTACGCGCCGGTGCTCGCGCTTTCTGGCATGCGTGGAGATCGCCAGTAGCTCGTCACCGGTGCGCGGGTACTCGCGTCCGGCGTAGGTCCAGGCGCTGATGCGGACCAAGTTGTGGTCACTTTTTGCTGCCGCCTCGGCGGCGCTGTCGGCCTGGTGGGCGGCGTGGTCCACGCGCGCCGCGCGAAGTGCTTTGAAGGTGTTTGAGTAGCGGCGACTCTTGGTGAAGCAGTGCCCGCCGTAGCCGAGCTGGTGCGCCCAGCGCCGGATACGGGTGCCGTCGACGAGCTCGTCTGCGCCAGCGCGCCAGGCGCCGGTGATCAGGCGTTTGGCGTGATCGCGGCAGCGAAGGCCTGCCAGCTCGTCCTCGTGCTCGATCTTGTGCGAGACACCTCCGGCCTGCTCGCTGGCTTTGGTCGCGTGCTTGGCGATGTAGGCAGCGATCCGCCCGGCCTCCTCGGCCTGGTGGACCAGGTCGAGCGCGCGCGTCTCGTGCTGCGCGCCCCAGGCGTAGGGTGGCGCGTCAGGCCGTTCGGCCGGGACTGACGCCTTGCCCAGGGCGGCGGTGATCGCGTCGGCGAGCAGTTGCGCGTCAAACTCGACGGGTGGCGGCACCAGCTCGCTGTCAGGGTTCACGCCGTCGAGCCGCCAGACGCTGTGGAAGTGAACGACCCCGCGGCGCTGGAACTCGGCCACCTTGACGTAGGAGACACGCACCAGCTTCCGCGCCGCCTTTTGTGTCAGTCCGGCTGCGCGGGCCAGCTCGCGCTCAACGTAGGTTCGGGTGCGTTTGAACAGGCGGCCGGCGTTGTGGTTCCACAGCGCCGCCCGCTGATAGTCGAAGCAGTCGGAGCAGATCGCCTCACCCAAACAGGGGTCATCGTCAGCGTGGCGCTTGTTGCACGCCAGGGAGCGCCCGTGCGGGCACGTCTCACCACGCGACCGCGGCCGACACGGGAGCTGGCGGCCTGCGACCTCTCGGCTGGTGTGCACCGGCCCGAAGCTGGGAGCGGTGAACGTCGCGAACACGAGCGGATGCTCGACGACCGTCTCGGGGACGCCTTTGCCGCCGCGCAGCCCGGTGGCCACCAGTTGCCACGCGTCGCCCTGGTAGACCTCGCTGCAGGCCGGGCACACGTTGGCGCGGCGGTTCCCGCACGGTTTGAGGATCACCCCGTCGGGCTCGGTGTCGCTGGTGAACTCGGACACGACCTCACCTGTCACCACGTCTGCGTCACGTGACGCACCGCGCAGCCGGACCGGATGCGAGCAGCCGCGCGCTCGCTCGACCCAACGCAGGTAGCGCCCGCCGGTGTCGGGATCGCCGAGCCGGGCGGCCACGTCCCGCAGCGCCCACGCCTCCGGGGTCGCGTCTGACACGACGGATGCGGCCGCCGCGGAGGTCATAGCATCCACTCACCCCGGAGGTTGACGGCGCGGCTGGCCAGCTCGGCGAGCGCCTGGTCATCGAGGTAGAACGTCCGGAGCTTGACTGGCAGCCCGTCCTCGGCGATCAGGAATCCGACACCCCGGTCACCGGGCGGGATCGTTGCGGCGTTGTACCCCTGCGAAGCCCACCCCTGCCCAAGGATCGTGTCCGAGGCCTGCGGGGTGGTGCAGCGAAACGCCAGCCGGAACCCGAACAGGTCACGCAATGCAGAGGGCACCACGTCAGCAGCGGGCTTCTGTGTCGCGGCCAGGACGATCACTCCGGCGGCGCGGCCGCGCGCGACCAGGTCGCGGAGCAGCTCGGCGAACCGGGTCCGCTGTTTGCGGTCCTCGGCGAGCAGGTAGAACGCCAGCTCGTCACACACGACGACGTGCAAGGGCAGCTCCGGGGTGCGTTCGATCTTCCGCCGACCGGAGGCCAGCAGGTCGCGGTAGCGGTCTTCCATCACGGCCTGGACCGCTTCCAGCAGCTCGATCGCCTCGCCGATGTCAGGCCCGGCGGTCCGCTCGGCCGATGGTGACCAGGC
>WQWK01000249.1 GCA_009785395.1 Conexibacteraceae bacterium | reverse complement strand
TTGCCGACGGCCTCGACATCAGCGAGTGGCCGCAGGCGGAGTCCCCCGCCCGGCGCCGGCGCTGGTATGTCGGCCCGGACCGGACGCTCGCGGTGCTGCTGGCGAGCTCCTCCGACGTCGACGACCTGGTGCCGACCCTCGTCGCCTACCAGATCGAGTGGAACAAGATGCGTCAGCGCCTCCGCGGCGCCACGACCGAGCTCGGCGAGGAGCCCGACGCCGCCACCTGCGCGCGCGTGCTCGGCGGCAGCACCGACGACTGGCAGCGACTCGCCGACGCCTGGGGCCCGAGCTTCCACGAGCGCCTCGCGTCGGTGCGTGCCCACCACCTCTCGATCCGCGTCCGCATGCTCGGCGGCAGCAACACCGGCTACGCGCGCATGACCCGCCGCTGGTGGGCCCCGATCCAAGCCGAGCTCGACGACGATGGGGGTGGCGGCGGTGATACTGGCCCGCTGGCCAGCATCACCGAACAGGGCCCTCTCTACTTCGTCTCCTCCAACACGCACAGCCTGGTGAACATCGCCACCGGCATCGCGCGCGAGCGCGAGGACGAGCTGGTCGCGTTCGTCGAGTCGCTGCCGGCCGACGACATCCTGCACGAGGAGCTGATCCGCTTCCGCGAGAGCGCGACCGAGGGCTCCTGGGAGAACTTCCTCTACTTCGTCGCGCGGCAGTGGTTCGACGCGCGCGGGGCCGAGGGCTCCGCGGAGCGGCTCGCCGCCGAGTCCGCCCACGGGGTGAAACATCTGCGCAGTCGCGAGGCGCTGCGCGTCTCGGCCCAGGTGATTCCCTTGAATGCCCTGGGCGTCGGCTCGCTCGACCCGCGGATCGGCGAGGTCGACGCCGATGCTCTGGGGGCGAGCCGGGCGCGGATCGTCAACATCGACTACCCGCTCGGCGTCGCGGCCTACAACATCCTGCGCGAGGTCGCGGTCGACCGGGCGGCGCTGCGCGGGGTCTACGTGCTCGGCAAGGCGGCCACGTTGAACGCCGACGTCGGCGACGTGCTGATCTCGAGCGTCGTGCACGACGAGCACTCGCGCTCGACCTACTGGCTTGACAACGCCTTCAGCGTTGATGACCTCGCCGGCTTCCTGCGCTTCGGCACCGGCCTGGACAACCAGCGCGCGGTCACTGTCAAATCCACCTTCCTTCAGAATCGCGCCTACCTCGATTTCTATTACCGTGAGGCGTTCACCGTGGTCGAGATGGAGGCGGGACCGTTCCTGAACGCGGTGTACGAGCTCGCCGACGCTGACCGTTTCCCGGTCGGCGAGGCAGTGAATTTCTCGAAGCTGCCGATCGACCTCGGAATAATCCACTACGCCTCTGACACTCCCTACACACAGGCACGCACGCTGGGCGCGCGCGGCCTGTCGTACTACGGGATGGATTCGACCTACGCCTCGTCGCTGGCGATCCTGCGCAGGATCCTGGTGCTCGAGGGGATCTTGAAGTAACTCGAGCGTGCTGATGCGGCGCGCCTTCGTGAGCGTGATGGACGCGTGCGGGGTGGGCGCGCTGCCCGATGCCGACCTGTACGGTGACTCGGCCGAGTTCAACACGCTCGCGCATGTCGCTTTGCTGGCCGGTGGGCTGCAGCTGCCGGTGCTCGGCTCGCTGGGGCTGGGGAACATCACGCCCCTATGCGGGGTCGCCCCGGTCGCTTCACCCGCGCTGCACGGGCGCCTGGCGCCGCTTGGCCCGGGCAAGGAGTCGGTCACCGGCCACTGGGAGCTGATGGGGGTCGTGACTCCGGTGCCGCTGCCCACCTACCGTGACGGTTTTCCCGACGAGGTTGTGCGCGCGCTCGAGCAGGCGACGGGCGCACGCTTCTGCTGCAACCGGCCGTACAGCGGCACCGAGGTGCTGGCCGATTACGGCGAGCACCATCTCGCCAGTGGCGAGCTGATCCTCTACACCTCCGCCGACTCGGTGCTGCAGATCGCCGCGCACCACTCGGTGTTGGACGAGCCGGGCCTGTACGCGGTGTGCACCGCGGCGCGGGCGGTTATGAGTGGTGAGCACGCCGTCGGCCGCGTGATCGCGCGGCCCTTCATGGGCACCCCGGGCGCGTTCGTGCGCACGACCGGGCGGCACGACTACTCACTGAAGCCACCCGGTCGCTCCTACCTCGAAGAGCTGCAGGCCGTGGGGGTGCCGGTGCACGGTGTCGGCAAGATCCGGGATCTGTTCGCCGGCGTGGGGATCGACGTCAGCCATCCGGGGGCGACCAACGCTGAGGCGCTCGCGTCAGTCGGCGAGCTGGTGCGCGGTCTCGACCACGGGCTCGTGTTCGCCAACCTCGTCGACACAGACCAGATCTACGGTCACCGCCACGACGTGCCCGGGTTTGCGGGCGCGCTGCGCGTGATCGATGATGCTGTCGGCTCGTGGCTGGAGCTGCTCGGCGAGGAGGACCTGCTCGTGCTGACGGCCGATCACGGCGTCGACCCGACCGCTCCTCACACCGACCACACGCGCGAGTACGCGCCGCTGCTGGCGACGGTTGGGGTCCGGGGCGGCAACGCCCGCCGCCCCGGACAGCGGCACGATGGGCACCTGGCTGATGTCGGCGCGAGCGTGCTGCGCTGGCTGACCGGCGGTGACGTGCCGTCGTTGCCGGGTGAGGCGTTCATCTAACGGCGGGAGTGGGTTCGGCGGGTGCTCCCCGACCACTCAGACGCGCTGATGGCAATTCAGTGTCCGTTCTGCGTACTGGATTGCCATTCACCCCGAGGGGCTCGGCGCGGTCGACAGCGCCGCGGGCAGATGCCTGATCGGCACCGGCTTTGCCTGCCCTGACCCGCCGGATCGCGATGCCGTGACTCCGAAGCGAAGCAGGTCGATCAGCACCCGGTACTCGGCGCGAGTGAAGTGGACGCCGGGCGGCAGTCCGCCGATGTATCGGGGAGTTCTGACCCATCTCCAGCCAGGGCCGGGACTGGCGGCATACACGCCCGCGCCGATCGGCGTGCTTGGGTCGCCGTTCAGGTTCCGGCAGCTGACTCCACGGGCGGCGGCGCACACGATCATTGTGGGCTGACCGGCGGGTGGCACGAGCGTCTGGCCGTGTCGGGTGGCGCCTCCGCTGCCGTAGGTCCCGTACCGACTCGCGAGCCGCAGTTCGGTGAAGAAGCCGTCAGGCACACGCGCCAGGTCGGCCCGGAATGTTGCCGCGGCGGCCGCCGTCATCGTCCCCGTGGTGAGCGCTTTTGAGATCGCCCGCTTGAAACCGGCCCGGCTCAGGATCGAGTTCGGCGGCGGCGCGTGAATGACGTCGATCCTGGCGTACGCAAGCCCGGTGCCCGACAGCTTGCAGACCGGCGCCTGCCCGCCGGCCTGATAGCAGCGGCTGGTTGCGGCTGTGCAGCTGAGACGGCCATTGCCGTCGGGGTGGCAGCGGATCTGTTGCGCTCCGGGCGTGCGCACGTGGACGCCCGGGTTCACCCGGTAGTGCGCCTCGCTCGGGCTGTTGCTCCACCAGCCCAGCGGGTCCGTCGCGGCGAGCGCTCCGCCGACCCCGATCAGCAACAGCGCGAGGACCAACGCCAGAGCCCGCGGTGTCATCGTCCGTCGCGGGGATCCTGACGGTGGCGGGGGGCTGTTCAGGATCCGCTGCAGAGCGGCCTGAGCGGCCGGCTCCTGGATCCGGCTGGGGTCGGCGACGTACGGGTTGACGGCGCGCAGTCGGGTGATGGCGTCAGGTTGCATTTCAGGCCTCACTGGGGTTGACGGGCGCGGCATGGGCGGCAAGCAGGTGCTCGAGCCGCCGCCGGGCGCGAAACAGGCGAACCGAGAACTGCGGCGCCGGGCACCCGAGCACGCGAGCGGCCTCAGCGACGGTCAGTTCCTCCCATGCGATCAGCGCGAGCACTTCACGATCTGAAACCCTGAGCCGGTTCCACGCGTCCCAGATCGCCGGATCCTCCGCCGCCTCAGGAATCGGCCCGG
>WQWK01000248.1 GCA_009785395.1 Conexibacteraceae bacterium | reverse complement strand
GGTCGTCGATCAGCTTCTTGACGTCGATCGCGTTGCCGGCCTCGTCCTTGACCGTGGTGCGGGTCGAGACGAGGTTGGCGGCCTTGCTGCGCAGCACCTCGGTCACCGCGACGTTGATCTGGTTGTTCTGCACCAGCTGCTGGGCGAACACGTCCGGGCTGACGCCGAACCGCTGCGCCTGGTCGGCGACGAAGTACGACAGTTCGGCCTGGTTCACGCCCAGCTTCTCGGTGCGGGCGATCTCGTCGAGGACGAAGCTGGTCTTCACGCCCCGCTGCGCCGTCTCCACGATGTCGGCCTCGAACTCCTCTTCCGTCTTCTCAATCGACTCGAGGTAGTCCGCCTTCGACACCTGCATCTGGGCGAGCTGGTTGTCGATGTTCTCCCTGGCGTGCCCCAGCTCGTGCTCGGTGAACTTCTCCGGGAGCGGGATGTCGATCGCGTCGACGAGCGCCTCGACCGACTTGTCCCTGGCCTGGGTGGTCTGCTGGAAGCGCTTGACCCGGTCGAGCTGCGTGCGGGTGTCGTCCTTCAGCTCGTCGAGCGTGTCGAACTCGCTGGCCAGCTGGGCGAAGTCGTCGTCGAGCTCGGGGAGCTCCTTGACCTTGACCGCCGTCACCGTCACGGAGATGTCGGCTTCCTTGCCCTCGGCGGCGCCGCCGGCCAGTTCGCTCTTGAAGGTCGCCGACTCGCCGGCCGACAGGCCGGTGACCGCCTCGTCCAGGCCGTCGAGCATCGCGCCACTGCCGATCTGGTACGACTGGCCGGTCGCCTGCGCGTCCTCGATGAGTTCGCCGTCGGCGCTCGCGGACAGGTCGATCGTGACGTAGTCGCCGTCTTCGGCCGCGCGCTGCGCGGTCTTCAGACTGGCGAAGCGCTCGCGGAGGTTGTTCAGGTAGTCCTCGACGTCGGAGTCGCTGACCTCGGCGTTGTCGACGGTGATTTCCAGCGTGGCGAGGTCGGGCAGCTCGAACTTCGGCCGGACCTCGACCTCAGCCGTGAACGCGAGCTCCTTGCCGTCTTCCAGCTTCGTGATCTCCACGTCGGGCTGGCCGAGCGTGAACACCTCGGCCTCTTCCACGGCCTTGCCGTAGAACTCGGGCAGGGCGTCGTTGACAGCCTCGGTCAGCACCGCGCCGCGGCCGATCCGCATGTCGATGACGCGCGGCGGAACCTTGCCGGGGCGGAATCCGGGGATGCGCGCCTGCTGCGCCACCTCTTTGTAAGCCTTGTCGAGGCTTGGCTTGAGTTCCTCGAAGGAAACCTCGACGCTCAGCCGGACACGGGTCGGGCTCAGCTCTTCGACATCGGTCTTCACGGCGGCGTTGCTCCATGGACGTTGATGGATTTCGTTGCCCGCGGGACGAGACACGCGGCGCAGCAAAAGTTTATGGCGGCTAAGTCTATTGCCTCCGGGCACCAGCCTGGGATGCACGGTGGTTTTTGCGCATCGGCCCAGGTCATGGGCCGATGCGCACTGTTATTCGCTACCTTCGCTCGTCACCGAGGACCAGATGGATCAGCCAGGACACGATGCCGACGATCAGCGCGCCCTCGACGGCGGCGGTGAACGTGGTGACGTGGAACGGCTGGTGCAGGTGGTCGTAGGCGATCCAGCTGGCGAGGTACAGCAGCGCGCCGTTGACCACGATCGCGATCAGGCCGAGGGTGAGTAGGTAGAACGCGCAGCCCACGGCCTTGATGACCGGTTTGAGCAGCGCGTTGACGATCCCGAAGATGATCGCCACGACGATCAGCGTCCAGGCGAGCGATGCGTTGTTGGTGAGGGCGGCGGTGCCGCCGTGCAGCGTCCACTGCTCGGTGTGGATACCCGGGACAACCCAGGCCGCGACGGCCAGGGCGACCGCGGTTACCAGGATCCGGATGATGAGCTTCATGGCTCTCTTTTTACCGGATGAGAAGAATGAGTGGGTGTTCCAACGAGACCTGGGCCGTTGGGAGGTCTCTGGATTGGACGGGGCCTTCATGAGAGTGTCGCAGTGCCCCGTGGTATCTGGATTAATGTGGAAAGTGTTCGCGGGGTAGCCCGGGAAGGCGGCACGCGGCTCGCCGTGCCGGAGTGGCTGGCCGGGGTGATCGGGCCGACGAAGGTCAAGCCGCCGTGGGGCACGATGCTGCGGGCGCTGCTCGCGCTGGTCGTGCCGATGGCGGTGGCGTTCGCTACCGGGCAGAAAGACCTCGCGCTGCTGCCCGCCATGGGCGGACTGCTGTCGGTGCAGGTCGACACCAGCGGGCCGCTGCGGCCCCGGGTGGAGAAGATCGCCGCGGCGGCGCTGCTCGGCGGCGCGCCTGGGCTGCTGATCGGAACGCTGATCCACGGGCGCGGCTGGGTGGCCGTGCTCGCGATCGTCGTGGTCGCCGGCGCGTCGTCGGTGATATCGCGGCTCGGCGCGGTCGGTTCGACGACCGGCCTGCAGCTGTTCGTCTACAGCGCGCTCGGCCTAGGGGCGCTGGGGACGCTGCGGCCGTGGTGGCACACCGCGCTGGAGTTCCTGGTGGGCGTGGCGTGGGCGCTGCTGCTCCTCGTGCCCGGGTACCTGCTGTCGCCGCGGTCGGCGGAGCGCAAGGCGGTCGCCGAGGTGTACTACGCGTTCGCCCGCGGATTGCGGCTGGTCGGTACCCCCGACGTGACGGGGGCGCGAACGGCGCTCTCCGACGCGCTCAACAACGCCTACGACGCGATGCTCACCAGGCGGGCAACGTCGAGCGGGCGCTCCCAGCGGGACATGCACCTGATGGCCGTGCTGAACACCAGCCACCAGTTCGCCGAGGCCACCGCCGCGCTGCGGGCGACCGGGGAACGGGTGCCGCCGCTCGTCGCCGACGACATCGAGCTACTCGGCGACGCGATACTGGACGACCGCGGCCCGGGGGCGGGGATCATCGGGTTCGGGGGGTCTTCGTCACGCGGCGGGCCGCAGCTGCCGCTGATCCCGCCGGCGTGGTCGGACTCCCCCGGTGCGCTCGCGCTGCGGGACGCCATGGTGAACCTGACCCGGGTGCTGTCGGGAACCTGGGTGGCGGCCCCGCCGGCGGCCGCGCGGCCTTCCTTTTCCGAACGGCTCCGCTCGCGGGCGGAGCTGGTCGTCAAGCAGCTGATCGGCGGGCGGATCGCCTGGGAGTTCACCATCCGGCTGATGCTGTGCACCGGGGTCGCGGCGGTCTTGTCGGAGGTGCTGCCGCTGCAACGCTCTTACTGGGTGGTGCTGACCGCGGGGATCATCCTCAAGCCCGACTACGGCTCGGTGTTCGCGCGGGCGGTGCAGCGCGCCGTCGGCACGATCATCGGCGCGGTGCTCGGCGCCGCGATCCTCGCGGTGGTGCCGTACGGGCCGTGGCTGCTGCTGCCGTTCGGCGTGCTCGCCGCGCTGCAGCCGTACGCGAAGGCCCGCAGCTTCGGGCTCTCCGCGGTATTCCTGACGCCGTTGGTGGTGCTGCTCATCGACCTGCTCGACGTCGGCGGCTGGCACCTGGCGGAGGCGCGCCTGGTGGACACGGTGCTCGCCTCGGCGGTGGTGCTGCTCGTCGGGTACGCGCCGTGGCCATCCGCGTGGCAAGCGCACTTGCCTGGGCAGTTCGCCGGGGCGCTGCGGTCGGTGTGCGCGTACGCGGACGAGGCCCTGGTGGCTGTGCCTGCGGCGCGGATCGCCGCCACCGGGACGGCACGCGCTCCGCGCCGCGCGCCGGGCGAGGCACCGAACAGACGGGCGCGGCTGCGGCGGCGCGCGTACCGGTCGCTGTCGAACCTGCGGACGGAATTCCAGCGGACGATGTCAGAACCCGCTGCGGTGAGCCGGCGCGCGACCGCGTGGTGGCCGGCCGTGGTGGCGCTCGAAGAGCTCATGGACACGCTGACATCGGCCACCCTGACCATGGGCCGGGACGGTGTAGTACCGTCGGCCGCTTCGGTCGCCGCACTAACGGATGCGCTGCGCTCGGTCGCGGACGCGATCGAGGCGTCGGCGCCG
>WQWK01000247.1 GCA_009785395.1 Conexibacteraceae bacterium | reverse complement strand
GCTGGCGACCTCGGCCGTGCTGCTGGCGGTCGCGTCGCCGACGCTGCGCGTGCACTGGAGCGGCGTCGATGCGACGATCCTGCCGACCTCGCAGAGCGCGCGGGTGGTCCAGGACGTGGTCGCCCACGAGTTCCCCGGCAACGGCCTCAACCCGGTGACGATCGCGCTGAACGCTCCGCGGACCACCTCTCCGGCAGCCGACGCGGCTGCTGTCAACGCCTACGCGGCGAGCCTGCGTCGCGTGCCCGGAATCACCTCGGTCGCGACGCCGCGCCACCTGGGCTCGGGGGTCTGGGAGGTGCAGTCGAGCATGCGGGGGGACCCGATCGGCGCCGCGGCCCAGCGCACGATCGCGGCGGTGGACGCACTGGGGGCGCCCTTCCACGCCGACGTCGGCGGGCCGGCCGCGATATTCCACGACCAGCGCGTGGCGATCTCGCAGAGCCTGCCGCTGGCGCTGAGCGTGCTCGCCGTCGTGACCCTGGCGATCCTGTGGCTGATGACCGGCTCGGTTGTGCTGCCGGTGAAGGCGCTGCTGATGAACATCCTCACGGTGGGTGTGGCGACCGGCGTGCTCGTGCTCGTCTTCCAGGACGGCCGCCTGACCGGGCCGCTGGCCTACACGAGCCAGGGCGGAATCGAGCAGACCGACTTCCTGGTCCTCGCGGCAGTCGCGTTCGCGCTCTCGACGGATTACGGCGTGCTGCTGCTGACACGCATCAAGGAGGCGCGCGATGCCGGCCGTGACAACCGCGAGGCGATCGCCGTCGGGCTGCAGCGCACCGGCCGCATCGTCACCGCCTCGGCGCTGCTGATGGCGGTCGCGATCGGCGCCTTCTCCACATCCAAGGTCGTGTTCCTGAAGGAGATCGGCCTCGGTGCGGTCGTCGGGGTGCTGGTCGACGCCTTCATCGTGCGCAGCGCGCTGGTCCCGTCACTGATGGCGCTCCTGGGCGAGCGCAACTGGTGGTCGCCGGCGCCGCTGCGGGCATTGCACCGGCGGATCGGGATCTCCGAGACCGGGCCGCGGCCGGCGCCGGTCCCGCCGGTGGCACCCCCGCAGCCCGCGAAGGTGGTATCTCTGGGTAACGGTGACTGACGACCAGGCTCCTGTTGCGCGGATCCGGCTGGTGTCCCTGTGGCTGCTGGTGCTGTTCCTGGTGGCCGCCGCGTTCACCCGCAAACCCGAGAACGCGCTCGCAAGCGTCGCCGGCATCGCGATCGCGGTGCCGGCGACCGCGCTCGCCATCACCCAGCGGGCGCGCCCGCTGACGGTCGTCGTGCTGAGCCTGGTCGCGGGCGTCGGGGTCGTGATCGCCGCGGGCCACTCGCACTCGGGTCTCGGCTACTTCGGTCTTTGCGTGCTGGCGCTGCTGACCGTGCTCACCGCCGGCCCGCGGGTGGGGCACCTGTTCGCCTGCGCTGCGCTGGTATTTCTGTGCGTACGCTCCGTGTCGGGCGGCGTCAACACGGCGTGGCTGCCATGGATCGCCGGCGTCTTCGTCTCCGCGCTCGGTGGCGGCGTGATCGTCCACGAGCAGCGGCTGCTGGCTCAGCTGCAGGCCGCACAGGCTGACCTCGCCGAGCGCGCGCGGGTGCAGGAGCGCGCCCGGATCGCCCGCGACCTGCACGACGTGATCGCCCACAGCCTCACGGTGGCGCTGCTGCACATCAGCGCGGCGCGGATGGCGGTCCAGCACGACCCGGACGACGCCGACCGGGCGCTCGCCGAGGCCGAGCGGCTCGGCCGTGAGAGCCTCGGCGAGGTGCGGGCGATCGTCGGGATGACGCGGTCCGATGCGGATCATGACGGCAGCTCGCCGCTGGCGCCGACGCCCGGCCTCGAGTCGCTCGATGAGCTCGTCGAGCGCTACCGCTCGGCCGGGGCAGAGATCCACACCGATGTGCAGATAGGCGCGTCCGGGGTGCCGGCGACCGTCGGCACGACGGCGTACCGGATCGCCCAGGAGGCGCTGACCAACGCCGCCAGGCACGCCGCCGGGTCGCCCGTCGAGCTCCGCCTGACGGCGCCGAACGGCAACCTCGAGCTGGATGTGTTCTCCGCGGGGCCGGTCGCGCCGGTGAACAACGGCGGCAACGGGGTGCATTCGATGCG
Source organism: Conexibacteraceae bacterium (assembly GCA_009785395.1). The sequence goes on along the minus strand of WQWK01000247.1, from coordinate 1,893 downwards.
CGAGCGCGCGGAGGCCGTGGGCGGCGCGCTCGAGGCGGGGCCCACGCCCAATGGCTCTGCGTCCCACGACCCGGCCAGCGGCTGGCGGGTGCACGCTTCGCTGCCGCTCGCGCCGCAGCCCGAGTGGCCCTGCGGGAGGCCGCGATGATCCGCGTCCTGCTCGTCGACGACCAGGAGCTGATCCGCTCGGGCCTGCGGTCGATCCTGCTGCCTCAGCTCGGGTTTCAGGTCGTCGGCGAGTGCGCGCACGGCGGCGAGGTGCTCGGCGCCGTCGCCGCCCTGCGCCCCGACGTGGTGCTGATGGACGCGCGGATGCCGGTCGTCGACGGCATCGAGGCGACGCGGCGTGTGCGGGCGCAGCCCGAGACGCCGCCCGTGCTGGCGCTGACTACGTTCGACGACGATGAGGTGCTCGCCGGCATGCTGCGCGCCGGCGCGGCCGGCTTCGTGCTCAAGGGGGTGCCTGCCGAGGAGCTGCAGCGCGCGGTGCGCGCGGTCGCCGACGGCCAATCGTGGCTCGATCCGAGCGTGACCGGGCGGGTTCTGGCCGTTTTCCGCGATGTGCCCGGCGTCGGCGCGGCCAGCGATCCGGAGACCGATGCGCTGACCTCCCGCGAGCTCGAGGTGCTCCAGCTGATCGCGTTCGGCCTCACCAACGACGAGATCGCTGCGCGGCTGGTGCTCGGTGCCGGCACCGTGAAGACGCACGTGAATCACATCTTCTTCAAGCTCGGCCTCCGCAACCGGGTGGAGGCGGTGATCTTCGCCTTCGATCACGGCCTGGCCGGCGCCGGACAGCACTTTTCACCCGCGGCGCGAGCGCGCGAGTAGAGTGGCCCCGCTCAACTGCGACCTTTTAAGGAGGAGGCGAAATGTCTATTCGCGTCGGGTTGCGTACATGGGCGGTAACACTGGGTGTTGCCGCCATTGTCTTCTTGGGCTCGGCCGCGACGGCCGCCGCCGGGCCACTTCAACCCTCGTCATTCGGCGAGCTCGACTGCAACGGTCACAGCACCCTGCAGACCTCGGTCAACCAGCGACTGAACTGCGCGGACATCCGTGGCTTCAACAACGAGGCGAACGCCAACACATGGAACGGGCGCTTCTACGACAACGGGAACTACATCGGGCACGACGAGCCCGACATGACATTCCTGTCGAACGCCCGCGGCTCCGGTGACAACGTCACCTGGACCGAAACATTGCCGCGCGATCCGAAGGCCGCGCCAACCGTGAAGCACCCCGGCAAGGACGTCTCGCACTGGTTCGAGCTGAGCGTGGCGCCGTGGCTCTCGATGGCGATGTGCGACCCGAACTCTTATCCTCAGGCGGCCTGTGCGCCACAGAGCGAATCCAACGCTCCGACTTGCGTCGGCACCAACATCACCGGCTGCTTCGTCGGCGGTGGCTCCGCGTTCATGGAGATGCAGTTCTATCCACCCGGGTTCCCACCGTTCGTCGACTCGACCAGCTGCAACGACAAAAGCTGGTGCGCGGCGCTGACGATCGACAGCCTCGAGTGCACGGCCGGGTTTGCAACCTGCAACACGGGCTGCGAGGAACCGATCAACTTCGCCTGGATTCAGCGAGACGGCGTGCCGACCGGTCCGCCATCCCCGCAGGAGTCCAACCTGGCGAGCAGCACCCCCAACGGGCAGACCCTGATGATGAATCCGGGTGACCGGCTCAGCATCCACATGTTCAATGCGCCCGCCCCCGGAGGTGGGCACGCGTTTGAGGTTGTGATCCATGATCTGACAACCGGCCAGACCGGCTTCATGCAGGCCTCCGCCGCCAACGGCTTTGCCAACACGTCGATCGCCGACTGCTCGGGCACGCCGTTCAACTTCCAGCCCGAGTACTCCACGGCGACGAGTTCAGACATCATCCCGT
>WQWK01000246.1 GCA_009785395.1 Conexibacteraceae bacterium | reverse complement strand
CTCGCCTCGATGCCCGCGTTCCGCGAGGATCCATTCGGTCCACTTCCGCGGCTCAGACCACGCCTCGGATGCCCGAGGCAACGGATCTCCGATCTCCGGCGGCCAGCTCATGCCCGGAGACCGTAGAAGCGGACGCGGCGCCAACTGCCGGTCACCGAACGCTCTCTCAGATACGACTGACGCTGGTTCCTCTGCCCGGTCAGCCCCGCGGACCAATACTTCCTCTGACACCCGCGTCTAGTCCACACAGCCGGCAACCCCAACACGAACCAAAGTCGCTGAGTTCCTGACGCCTGCCACCCTGACTCCTCATACGCTTCTGATAACAGAAATGCTACTATCAGCAAAAGCGGAGACACACGGCTGGCATTCGAGGATCGCATGCACGTACGACCAAAATCCGGAGCGCCCGCTGAGGGCGCGGCACCGGCCACTTGGAGGGCGGTGGACGCGTCGTGGTGACGATTCGTCGGCTGGCGCTCGGGAGTGGATTCAAGTACCTGATGGAGTCGATCGCGGCCGGCGACGGGCCCGCGCCGGCGACGTCGCTCGCCGCGTATTACGAGGCGTCGGGCACGCCGCCGGGGGTGTGGATGGGCGCCGGGTTGGCGGGTTTGGCGGGCGGCAACGGGGTCGCGCCGGGGTCCATCGTCAAGGAGGCTCAGCTCCTGAACATGCTCGGGCGGTGCGTCGATCCGGTCACCGGCGAGCCGTGTGGGCGGCGGCCGAACCCCGAACCGGCGCCGCTGTCCGAGCGCGTCGCGAAGCGCGCCGCACGGCTGCCCGGCGACCTGACGGACGCCGAGCGGACCGCGGCGCTGACCGAGATCGTCGCCCAGGAGCAGGAGAAGACCGACCGGTTTCGTCCCCCGGTGGCGGCGTTTGACCTGACTTTCTCGCCGCAGAAATCGGTCAGTGTGGCGTGGGCGCTGGCCGATCGGGAGACGCAGGCGCGGCTGTACGAGTGCCATCGCCGGGCCGTTCAGGTCGCACTCGAGCACGCCGAAGAGCAGATGATTCACTCGCGGTCAGGGACCAACGGGGTGCTGCAGGAGGACGTGCGAGGGGTGGTTGCGGCGGCGTTCACGCACTACGACAGCCGCGCCGGAGACCCACAGCTGCACGACCACGTGGTGGTCTGGAATCGCGCGCAGTCCTGCTCGGACGGGCGCTGGCGCACGCTTGATAGCCGCGGGCTCTACAAGCAGGTGGTGACGCTCTCAGAGATCTACGACGGACTGTTGGAGGACCTGATCACCGCGGAGCTGGGGGTCGGCTGGGAGCGAGGGATGACCCGCGGCGGGCAGGTGAAGGCCGAGATCGCGGGGGTCGGGAAGGCGCTGATGGCCGAGTTTTCACAACGCCGCCACGAGATCGACGCGGTCGAGGCGCAGCTGACCGACACGTTCGTCCGCGAGCACGGGCGGCGCCCGACGCCGGTCGAGAAGCGGCGAATCGCGCAGCAGGCAAACCTCCAGACACGGCGCCCGAAGCAACGCCGCAGCCTTGCGCAGATGTCCGCACAGTGGCGGCAGCGGGCCCGGCCGTACGTCGGCGACGGTGAGGCGTGGGTGGCCACCCTTGCGCATCGAAACGACCTGCCCGCGCTGCGCGAGCGCGATCTGGGACGCGAGATGCTGAGCGATCTCGCCGAGGTCGCGCGGGAGCGGACCGCCGAGCGGCGCGCTACGTTCACCCGCGCGAACGTGCTCGCGGAGGTCCACCGCCAGCTGCGCGGCGTGCGGTTCGCGTCCGATCGGGATCGGATGGCCGTCGCGCAGCGGAGCGCTGACCTGGCTCTCGGTGAGTCGGTGATGGTGTCCGCGCCGGAGCTTCACCACGTCCCTGAGCGCTACGTGCTGCCCGACGGAACCTCGATGCTGCGCCCCGCCGACCAACTCCTATACACGACCAGCAGCCTGCTGGACGCCGAGCACAAGCTGCTCGACGCCGGCCGCAGGGTCGACGGGCCGACTGTCAGCCGAGGTGCGGTGGCGCGGGTCACCGCGGCGGACCTGCCCGGACGTCGGCACCGTCTGGGCGTCGATCAGGCCCTCGCCGTCGAGAAGGTCGCGACCAGCGGCCGCGCGCTCGACGTGCTAGTTGGGCCTGCGGGCACCGGCAAGACCACTACGCTCGCGGGCCTGCGGACGGTCTGGGAGGCAGAACACGGGCGCGGGTCGGTCGTGGGGCTGGCGCCGTCGGCTGCTGCCGCCGACGTGCTCGCCGGCGAGCTTGGGATCGCAACGGAGAACACCGCGAAATGGCTGTTCGAACATCAACAGCGGGCCGTACGGCGCGCCGAGATCGATCAGCTCCTGGACGCGTCGGAGCGCTCGAAGCCGACCGCGGCGGCGCGCGGCAGGCTTGAGCAGGTGGGCACCGAACTCGCCCAATGGTCGCTGCGCAAGCACCAGCTGGTGATCGTCGACGAAGCCTCGATGGCCGGAACGTTCATGCTCGAGGAGCTCGCGACCGCCGCACGCGAGACCGGCGCGAAGCTCCTTTTGGTCGGCGACCCCTACCAGCTCTCGGCCGTCGAGGCGGGCGGGATGTTCGCAGCGCTGGTCCGCGACCGGGCGGACGAGGTGGCAGAGCTTGAGGGCGTTCACCGGTTCACTAACCGCTGGGAGAAGGAAGCGTCGCTGCGCCTGCGCGAGGGGGAGGTGGACGTGGTCGAGGTTTACGAGCGCCGCGGTCGCGTCGTCGGCGGGAACCAGCAGGAGCTGATCGCTCAGCTTTATGAGGCGTGGAAGGCCGACGTCGACAAAGGCCTGACGTCGCTGATGATCGCGGCCGACGTGCACACGGCCGCGGCGTTGAACCGCCGGGCCCGGAGCGACCGGATCGACGCGGGGCTCGTCTCAGAGGCAAGCATCGCACTGGCGGGCGATCAGCGCGCTGGCGTGGGCGACGAGATCGTCACCCGGCAGAACGATCGCCGGCTCAATACCGAACGCGGATGGGTCAAGAACGGCGACCGATGGATCGTGACTGCGATCGACAAAGATGGAAGCCTGGCGGTGCGCCGGAGCGGGGGTGGAGGAACGGTACGCCTGCCGGCCGCCTATGTCGCTGAGAACGTTGAGCCCGCGTATGCCACCACGGCCCGTCGGGCGCAGGGACGCACGGTAGACACCGCGCACTCGATGGTGTCCCCGGTGAGCACCCGCGAGACCTTGTATGTGTCCGCGACCCGCGGGCGAGAGAGCAACACGCTCTACGTCGACGTCGCCTATGACCCCGATCCGCCGTCCGGTCACCCCGGCACCATGCCGGAGGTCACGCCCGCCGCGGTCTTGTGCGGGGTGCTCGCGAACTCTGGGGCGTCGCTCGCCGCGCACGCGCAGATCCGTGATGAGTGGGACAGGGCGGCCAGCCTCGAACAACTGATGGCCGAGTACCAGACATTCGCGCAGGCCGCCCAGGGCGGGCGTTGGGAGAAGTTGGTCTGTGCCGCCGGGCTCGCGGACGATCAGATCGCGCAGGTGCTTGCGTCCGACGCCTACGGGCCGCTGACCGCCGCGCTGCGCGACGCCGAAGCTCACGATCTGAACGTCGACCAGGCGCTCCCGGGGCTTGTTGCAACCCGCTCGCTGTCTGACGCTGGCGATATTGCCGCGGTGCTGCATGCCCGCGTTGATGAATGGGTTGCTCGCTCGGGCGGGCGGCGCGCATCTGCTCGCAACCTGATCGCTGGCCTGATCCCGCGCGCTCAGGGAGTCACCGACGAGGACTTCGCGCGCGCCCTCAAAGAACGCGAAGACGCGATCGAGCGCCGCGCGACCAGCCTGCTCGAGCAGGCGATCACCTCGCGTGCGCGGTGGCTCAAGGCGCTCGGTCCGCCGCCTGCCAATCGGCGGCTCCAAGCCGCGTGGCTACGCGACGCCAGAACCGTTGCCGCTTACCGCGAGCGGTGGGGCATCACGACATCCGGACCGCTCGATGGCCGCGGTAGCGCGCGCACACTCGAACAGGCAACGCAGCAGAAGCGCGCGGCCGTGGCCGCGATGCG
>WQWK01000245.1 GCA_009785395.1 Conexibacteraceae bacterium | reverse complement strand
CGCCACGTGATTCACGCGGTTGGACCGGTGTGGAGCGAACGCCGTGCGCAGGAATGCGATGCGCTGCTTGGGTCGTGCTACCGGGTCTCGCTGCGCCTTGCCACAGCTCACGGTCTGAAGTCGATCGCGTTTCCGGCGATCTCGACCGGCATCTACGGCTTTCCCGGCGAGCGCGCCGGACGTGTCGCCGTCGCTGCGGTGAAGGCGGGCCTCGACGCGGCACAGGATCCGTCGCGGGAGGACGGCGATGACGGGCGCGGCGGCCGGCTGGACGCGGTGGTGTTCTGCTGCTTCGGCGGCGACAGCGCCAGCCACCACCGGGACGCTTTTTTTGCGCTCGGGCTGTAGCGGGCTCCGCTCGCAGACGGCAGCGTCGCTGGCGTCTATTTGCACTTGCGACGCTCAGCGCTCCTTGAACATGCGCCCGAGCTGCTCGGTGATCGGCTTGAACATGTAGCTGAGCATGGTGCGGCTCGTGGTCTTGATGAACAGCTCCGACGGCATGCCGGCAACGAGCGGCCGGTCGAGCTTCGTCAACTGCTCGCCGGGCATGGTGACCCGGACCGTGTAGTAGCCGGCGCTGTTGGGCTGGTCGCGGGTGATGTCCGCCGACAGCTGGGTAACGACGCCGGTGATGTCGGGCGTGGTGCGCGCATTGAAGGCGGGGAATTTGACCAGGGCGTCCTGGCCGTTGTGGACCTGGTCGATCTGGTCCGGCGGCAGGTGGGCCTCGATGGCAAGCTCGTCGCCCTCGGGAACGATGACCATCACGACCTGGGCCGGGGTCACCACGCCGCCGACGGTATGCACCGCGAGCTCGTGGACGACGCCCGTCACCGGGGCACGGAGATCGACGTGGTCCACCTGATCCTTGGCGGCCACCGTCTTTTCGATCAGTTCGCCTTCCTTGTCCTGAGCCTCGCGCAGATCCTTCATGACGTCGGCCTTGAAGTCCTGGTCGAGCTTGATGAGCTGCAACTGGGTCTCGGCGATCTTGCCGCGGGTGTCAGACTGTTCGCGCTGCAACTGCGTCACGCGCTGGAGCGGCGTGAGCTTCTGCTCCCACAGTTTCTGGACGCCCTCGAGCTCCTTGTCGATCAGACCGGCCTGGGTCTCCAGCTCGGTGGCGCGGGTGCGCAGGAGCTGCCGCTGGCTCCGGCGCGACTCCGACCGCGCCCGGTACAGCGTGGTCTCCGACGTCAGTACCGTCGCGCCGGTCCCCAGCTGGTCGGTCGCGGCCCTGGTAGGCAGGCTGTCGTCGTCGCGGCCGTCGCGTTCGGCGGCGAGCCGCGTGAGGCGCGCCCGTACCTCCTCGAGCTGTTTGCTGACGGCCTGGTAGTTGGCGCGCACCTGGGTGTCGTCGAGGCGGACGAGAATGTCGCCTTCGTTCACGTGCATGCCGTCCGTCACCGTGATGGCCGCGACCGTGCCCCCGGTCTGGTGCTGAATCTTCTTGACCGCCGATGCGACCACGACCGTGCCCGGAACCACCACGGCGCCCGACAGCGGAATGAGCGTTGCCCAGCCGCCGCCAACGAGCAGCGCGAATGCGAGCACCCGGCCGCCGGTACGGCGCTGCTTTTCGAAGGAGTGCTCGAGATAGGAACTGAGGCCGTCAGCGGTCCCGGCCGTTGCTTTCGCCGGCAGCTGAGGGGGATTGAAAATGGCAACATAGGCCTGCTTGAGCGCGGAAAACGTAGAACCCTGTTCGACGGTGCCGCGACCGGCCACGGCCGGAACGCGGTAACGCGGCGGTGGTGGTGGGGGCGGCAGGCGTGGCATCTGCCTCGGGATCGGCGGCGGCCCCGGCGGCAGGCGCGGCGGCCGCAAGGACTGCGCGGACGGCGGGCGTGGCACCTGCCTCGGGATCGGCGGCGGCTGCAGGCGCGACGCCTGTCTCGGCGGTGGTGGCGGCGCGGACCCGGGCCGCTTGCGGCCGACCACGACCGCGATGCTCCCGAAATTCCGCGGCGGGGCTACGACGTCGTCGCGGCCGCCGCCCGGCCGCCCGCGATTATCCCTTGAGCGTTGCATTGCGACGCCGCTCCTGCATCACGCGGGTGTTGAACCCTTGACCTCCGGGGCCGGCGGGCTGCTGCTGCCGGGCGGCGAGTGCCGCGGCCTGCTGTTGGCGGGCGGCGAGCGCTGCGGCCATCCTCGGGTCCATTGCCCTGGGGTCCGCTGTTCTCTGCTCGAGTGCGGGGGCCGGCGCCCCCGCCAGGTTGCGCCCGGACTGACGCGCTATCTGCTGGAACACCTGGTCGCGGGAGCCGAACGCGACCATGCGTCCGCTGTGGAGCAGGAGCGCCATGTCCAGCGCCTGCAGGATATGCGGGCGGTGGGAGATGACGATCACGATCCTGCCGGCGTTCCGCAGGTTGACGATGGTGTGCGCGAGGGCCCGCTCGCCTTCGACGTCGAGGTTGGCGTCGGGCTCGTCGAGTATGATCAGGAACGCCTCGCCGAACACGGCGCGTGCCAGACCGATGCGCTGCCGCTGCCCCGATGACAGCGCCGATCCGCTCTCGCCGATCTCGGTCTCGTAGCCGTTGGGAAGCCGCAGGATCATCTCGTGGGCGCCCGCCATCTGCGCCGCCTCGATGATCGACCGCGACGACGCGTGGGGATCGAAGCGCGCGATGTTGGCGGCGATGGTGCCGTCGAACAGCGCCACGTTCTGCGGCAGGTAGCCCAGGTAGCTGCCGAGGTCGTTGACGTTCCACTGGTCGAGGGTGGCGCCGTCGAGGCGGACTTTGCCGTGGCCGACCGGCCAGATGCCGACGAGCGCGCGCGCGAGCGTCGACTTGCCGGACGCGCTCGGTCCCAGGAGCGCCATGCCCTGGCCGGCCCGGAGTTGAAACGAGATATTGGAAACGACCGCCTGCTGCTTGCCCGGTGCGAACACCGCCACCTCCTGGACCGAGAGGTGCTGGCGCGGCGGCGGCAGCCTGACCGCCGGCACGGGCGGCGCGGCGGTAGCCCGGACGACGTCGCGCAGCCGGGCGATGCCCTGGCGCGCCGCGGTGAGCTGTTTCCAGGTGCCCAGTGCGACCTCGATCGGGGCCAGCGTGCGGCCCATCAGGATCGACGACGCGATCATGATGCCGCCCGAGGCCTGCTCGATGACGACGAGATAGGCGCCGATCCCGAGCATCGCCGACTGCAGCACGTAGCGCAGGACCTTGGCGCTGGACCCGAGCACGGCATGGGCGTCCATCGCCCGGAGGTTGATCTCGAGGAACCGGTCGTTGCCGCGCAGCCAGCGTTCGGTGAACCGCTCGGTCATGCCGAGTGCGCGGATGACGTCGGCGTTCAGCCGGGTGGCGTCGGCGAGGACCTGGCGGTGGGCGCTGCTTTCGGCGGTCCGCAGCGTCGGGCCGCGCGAATGGCGTTCGGTCGCGAGCGTGACCGCGATGATCGAGGCGGCGCCGAGCGTCGCCACCAGACCGATGACCGGGTGGAAGACGTAGAGGCCGAGCAGGAAGATCGGTGTCCACGGCATGTCGAGAAAGGCCGTCGGCCCCGTGCCCGACAGAAAGCTGCGGACCTGATCGAGATCGCGCAGCGGCTGCTGGGCGACCGTGGGCCGGGCGCCGCGCAGCGGCAGCGTCACCAGCGCGTTGTAGATCGGAACCTGCAGGCCGGCGTCAAACATGGTTCCGATCCGCGCCATCATGCGGGTGCGCAGCGAATCGAAATAGCCCTGCAGCAGGTAGGCGCCGAGCACGATTGCCGAGAGGCCCAGGAGGGTCGGGACGCTGCGGCTCGGGATCACCCGGTCGTAGACCTGCAGCATGTAGAGTGAGCCGGCCAGCATCAGCAGGTTGACGACGCCGCTGAACGCGGCGACGCCCAGGAGCTGCCGCCCGGCAGCGCGCATGCCCGCCGTGACGGGGTCGTTCGAAGCGAGGTCGACGCTCATATCTGTACTATCCCCCGCGCGGGCCATAGGACGTCCGGCTGCTCCGAAGCCCCGAGAGTACTGCGAGGAAGCCCCTGAAGAGGATCCCCGACGACGGT
>WQWK01000244.1 GCA_009785395.1 Conexibacteraceae bacterium | reverse complement strand
GCTCGAGCCGGGTGCCACGCTGACCGTGCGGCCGCCGCGCGGCGACGTCCACGTGCATCCCCTCGACCGGGTCCCGCTTGACCCGGTCGAGGCAGACAGCGCCGCACACGACGATCGGACCGGGCTCGACACGGCCTTCTCGCGCGACGCGATGCAGCGGCACGCCGTGCTCCCGACGCTCGAGCGCATGCGGGTGGAGGAGCTCTCGATCAGCTACGGGCCGAAGCTGGCGGTGCGCTCCGTCTCGCTGCCCGTCCGCCAGGGCGAGGTCCTGGCCTTGATCGGACCCTCGGGCTGCGGCAAGACGACGCTTCTGCGCTCGCTCAACCGGCTCACCGAGCTGACCAAGAGCGCGGCGCTGAGCGGACGGGTCAAGCTCGACGGGACCGACATCCGGGAACTCGAGCCCACCGCCCTGCGGCGGCGCGTGACGATGGTCTTCCAGCAGCCGAACCCGTTCCCGATGAGCATCTTTGACAACGTCGCCTATGTCCTGCGGGAGCAGGCCAAGCGCAAGCCGCGCAAGGCGTCGTTGCGCCCGCAGGTCGAGGAGGCGCTGGCGCGCGCAGGCCTGCTCGACGAGGTCAGGGACAACCTCGATCATCCTGCGCTGCGCCTCTCGGGCGGTCAGCAGCAGCGGCTGTGCATCGCCCGCGCGCTGGCGGCCAACCCGGAGGTGCTGCTGCTCGACGAGCCCTGCTCTGCGCTCGATCCGCAGTCGACCAAGGTGATCGAGGACCTGATCGTGAAGCTGCGCGAGGAGGTCGCCGTGGTGATCGTCACGCACAACCTCCAGCAGGCACATCGGATCGCGGACCACGTCGCGTTCATGTACCTGGGCGAGCTCGTCGAATATGCGCCGACCCATGCGCTGTTCGGGGCCCCGAAGGAGCAGCGCACGCGGGAGTACATCAGTGGCGCGTTCGGTTAGGTGTGTGATGGCGGCGCTCTCCGGGGCGGCGCTGGCGGTTCCGCTGGCCGGCTGCACGACCACCCAGACCGAGGCGCAGCGCCTGCAGCTCGACGCGGCGCGGCAGCGTGCGGCGCTTGTGAGCACGCGCGTGAGCGTGGCCAGCCGGACCGTCACCGCCTCGCGGATCGGGCTCGTGCGCGAAGGCCGCGACACCGCCGTGGTGGTGACCGTGCGCAACACCGGAGCTAGGCCGGTCTCAGATCTGCCGATCTCGGTCGGATACGAGCGCCCGGCAGGCGCGAGGGTTTATCTGAACGACACCGCCAACCTCGGGTACTTCGAGGCACACCTGCCGGTGGTCGCCGCCGGGCGTGAGCTCACCTGGGTTTACACGACGCACGCGGCGTTACCGGCCGGGGCACGGCCGTTCGCCGTGATCGGCGTCAAGCCCGCCGCGCCCGCGCGGATCACCGAGCCTGTTCTGCGAATCGGGCTCGAGTACGGGCACCTGACCGGTTCGGGCTCCGTGAGCGTGCACCTCGACAACCAGACGGGCGTGCCGCAGTACCAGCTGCAGGTGTACGCGTACGCTCGTCAGGGGGACCGATACGTCGCCGCCGGCAACGCGACCGTGGCCGAGCTCAACGGGGACTCCAGGCGGCACCTCGAGCTACGGCTGGTTGGCGCTGCCGCGTCTGCCACCCTACATGTGCAAGCGGTTCCCACGATCCTGCAATGAGCATGACCACCACCGACACGATGAAGGCGACCGAGGCGGCAGCCGAGCGCTGCGGCCAGTGCGGCGCCCCCGCGGCGCCCGATCAGCGCTACTGCGTCAATTGCGGCTTTCACCGACGCAACGCGCGCGACCCCGTTGCCCGCTACCTGAGCGAGGCGAGCGCCGCGCGCACACAGGTGGCGGCGGCGCAGTCGGCGCTTGCATCGCGCCGGCGTCGGGTGCCGCGCCTGGGACACCGTGTCGTTACGCTGCTGGTCGCGCTGGCGCTGCTCGCCGGGATCGCGATCGGCAATGCCGCCGCCGGGAGCTCCCCGTCGCACACCCATGCTGCCCCCCGCCGCGCCGCCGGGCCCACGACGCACAAGCACGCCGCGGGCTCGGTCAAGAACGCCACCGGCTCGAGCTACCTGCAGCAGGAACAGAACCTCCCGAACACGGTCAACCCGTGAGCACCGGCCGGCTCCCGGAGGCCGAGCTGGCCGCCGAGCGCGACCGGCTCACCGAGCAGCTCGCCCTGATGCAGTCCGAGCTCGGCGGACTGTTCTACGAGATGGCGATCCGAGACCACCTGCAGCTCGACCTGCTGGTCGAGCGCGCGGCGGCGATGCAGGGCGTGGAGACCGAGCTGCGGGAGATCGAGGAGCGACTCGCGCGCTCCACATAGGGCGGAGCGAGCCATTCCCTCCACCGCTGTGTTTAACCGTGGTGTGAGGGCCTCAGAGCCAACCACCAGCCGGTCGTGCGCCGCCTGCGGCTATGGATAACCGGCAAAACCCAATCAATCTTGTAAACATTGTAGAATTGGTTGCACTACTGGTATTCGAAGGCGAGCTCAGCTCGCGGTGAAGGGGATGCGACTTTGACATTCAACGCACGGAGGCTCGGCTTCGTACGCCGGGTTGCCGGCCCGGCCGTCGCGGTCATGGCCACATTTACGACGGCCGCCGCTCTGAACGCGCCCTCGGCCCTGGCCGCCAGCTCGGTGACGATCAAGACCAGCTTCGAGAACAGCCCGATCAGCCTCCAGACGGCGGATGCGGTCGGCTATGCGCTGACGAACAGCACCCCTGCCGCCGAGACCGTGACGTTCACGGACACGCTTCCCGCCGGCGTCGTCCTCGACGATCCGATCGGGTTCACGAACACGGCCGGGACCTCACCGAACGCGTGCACGAACGTCACGGAGACCAACCCCTCGAGCGGCCAGCCCTCGAGCCCGGGTGACGGTGCCGTGAAGATCACCGCCACCGTGAAGTCGGGAACGGGAACGATCTGCACGCTCTCGCTAAGCGTGGTCGCGAATCAGCCGAGCGTTGCCGATGCACCGCTCAAGGACGCTTACAGCGGAGTAAGTGCCTCGCCCTCCGCGACGGTCACGACGACACCGGCCGCCGGCATCGTGGTGCTCACCAACCCAACGCTGACGTTCACCGCGCCGTCCAACAACCAGAGCTTCACCTTCGGTCAGGTCTCCAACGCGAGCTTCGGCTGCGCGGCGACCGACCCGCGGGACTCGATCAGCGCCTTCTTCGGAACCGATGACGAGGGCAATCAGATCGCCTCGGGTGCTCCGATTGACACGGTCGACCCGGGAGTGCACTCGCTCGAGGTCGACTGCTACAGCGCCGCGGGCGGCGGGGACTTCACGCAGACCATCAACTACAAGGTCGGCTCCTACTCCCTGAGCTCCGTGAAGACCACCAAGACGACTGACCAGGCCTCGTTCAAGACGCTGGTGCCCGGCGGCAGGCTCGTGGCCGAGCTGATCGACGGCACCAAGGTCATCGGCACGACCAGGACGACGGTCACCTCGCGCAAGACCGTCAGCGTCACGGTCAAGCCGACGACGGCCGGCAAGAAGGTGCTGGCCGCCACCAAGGCCAAGTCGGCCAACGTCCAGCTGCACGTCGCCTTCACACCCAGCCCGATCGGCACGGGCGACTCACAGATCTCGCCGGCGCAGGCGACGGTCCTGACCAAGAACCTCAAGTTCGCGATCGCGGCCAAGCGCAAGGCGCACGGCCGCGCGGCGCGCGCGTAGAGCAGTTCGGAGCGGGCGTTCTGGAACGGCTGGGGCCACGCGGGCCCGAGCCGGTAGAGTTCGCGCCCGCCATGTCAGACACCTCAGCTGCTTCCAGCGGGCCCGACCTCAAGCACCGCAGCAGGATCCTCACGGAGGGACCTGAGCGCGCCGCCGCGCGCGCCTACCTCAAGGGCATCGGATACGACGACGAGGCCCTGTCCAAGCCGCTCGTCGCGGTCGCGAACACGTGGATCGAGACGATGCCGTGCAACTTCCACCTGCGCGCGCTCGCCGCCAAGGTGAAGGAGGGCGTCCGCGCCGCCGGCGGCACGCCGATGGAGCTGAACACGATCTCG
>WQWK01000243.1 GCA_009785395.1 Conexibacteraceae bacterium | reverse complement strand
TGAGGCACATGCTTCTCCTTCTTATCGGGGACACCGCGACGCCCGCGGCGGACGGTGGCTCGGCCACTGCGCCAAGCTCACCGAGCAGGGTGGTGAAATCCCCGAGCGCAGACCATGTACGGGCGTCCAGGGTTGCCCCCGGGCGTTTCGACATTTGGATAGGCAGCGTGCGGACCGCGCCCGGCGCGGCGGCGCGTACGGCTTAGACAGGCTCTTAGGCGCTGGTGGCGTAGGGCAGCCCGGCGTCCCGGCAGGCGCCCTTCAGTCTCGCCTTGAGGTCGTTGGCGAGACCGCCGAAGCGGGCGCCGCCGAACGAGGGCGGATTCGCGCACAGCCGCTTGGCGTCCGCGCCGCACGCCTGCAGCCGCTCGCCGCCCATCACCATCGCGTAGGTGAAATTGAGGCAGCCGTGGCCGCTCTTTCCGTCGGATGAGGTCAGCGAGATCAGCGTGATCGCGATCAGGATCGCGGCCAGCACGCCGCCGATCGCGACGATCCACGGCTCCCGGCGGCTGTGCCGGAGTGGGGTCGCGACCTCCTGGTAGTGGCCTGGCGGGAAGGGCATTGGCCGTCAGTGTAGGTTCCGGGTTTCAGGTTCCGGGTGTCAGACCAGCGCGGTGCGGCCCTTCGGCAGCACCAGCACCGAGCCGCGGGAGGCGTTCAGTGCCGCCCGTGCGCTGCCGCCGAGCGCGATCCGCCCGTCGGGAGCGCTGCGCTGGGACCCGACGACGATCAGGTCGACCTGCTGGCCGGCGCCGTCGGCAGTGCTGGCGCCGAGCTTGGCCGCGAGCGCATCGACTGTCTCCTTGACGGAGCCGTCGATGTCGTCGGTGGCCACCCCGATCGAGCGGATCGGCTCGTCCGGGTGCAGCCTGCGACCGGCTGCCGCGACCGCGACCGCGACCTTGCCGCCGTCGAGCAGGCGCTGGGCGGTGTTGCCCGGCTCGGCCCGGCCAGGCGCGGTCCGGTAGTCGGAGCCGAACACGATCACCGACGCGCCCTCGGCGTCCGCCAACTGCTCGAGGCCGCCATCGGTGGAGGCGCTGAAGATCACGTGGGTGGCGACGTCGTCGCGACCGAGCAGCTGCAGCCCGGTGCGGAGCCGGCGGTCGGCGTCGTGCCGAGCGAGCTCCTCGCGTCGCGGATCGAACTCCCTTGAGTGGCGCACATATGCCAGCGCGAGGTTGGCGCCGGTTGTGGCGAGCGCCCTGCCCAGCGCGAGCGCGTCGTCGTCGTTGCTGGTGCCGTCGTAGGAGACGATGATGTCGGCGCTCACGGCCTGATTATCAAGCCCGGGCGTCGCCGAGCACGCTCTAGAGCTGGGAGGGTCCCCAGCCTCAGAGCTGCGAGGGTCCCCAGTTGACCGTGTGGAACGGCGGAATCGGCATCCCGACCGCGAGCTGGATCACCGCGTGCTTCTTCAGCGGGATCGCTCGCGGGCTTCTGGTCCAGGGCTTGCCGTTGACGGTCGCGTAGACGGTCCCCCTGGCGCTCGCGACGCGGTGCGAGCTGAGCGGCTGCCGCCACTCGTCAAAGAAGTTGCCGAGCGTGTAGATCCGGGGCGTCGGGGACTCGATGTGGATGACGCCGTCGCTGGTGTGCGTGTGCAGCCAGTAGTAACACTTCTGGGCGCCGTAGAAGGGGCCCTCCGGAGTCTGCTGGGCCACCGGGCCGACGAGTCCGATGGCGGCCGGCAGCGTCCGCGGCACCCCGTGGACGTAGACCTGCAGGTGTGCGTGGATGTGGTAGGCGAGCTGCTCGAGCGGCGCGCACTGGATCCCGTCGACGGTCGTGCCCGGAGTTGTCGTCGAGGCCGGTGCCAGCTGCCGGCCGGTTTCGAGCGGGATCCCCTCGGGGCCGAGCCGGTTGGACGCCGTTGTCGAGGCTGTCATCGTCGACGCCCTGTTCGGCGAGGTCGTCGGGTCGGTCGCCGTGTGCGTGGCGGTGGGTGATCCGTTCGCCTGTGCCGTAATCGGCGGGCTCGCGGGGGATGAGGTCGCACCACATCCCGCGACCGCCACCGAGGCGATCCCCAGGCACCCGAACAGGGCAAGACGTCGATTGAGGGCTCGGCGCATGTGTCGGGGGCTCTGGACTAACGTCTGGCGTCGGACCGGCGGGTCCGACGCCAAATCGAGGCTGCGACCGATCGCGCTACCGGCGGCTGCCGCCACCGCCGAGCAGGCTCAGCAGCAGCAGGAACACGTTGAAGATGTCAAGGAAGATGCTCGCCGCGATCGGCACCGGGCTGACGTGGTTCCCGGCACGCGCGAGGCGCTGGAAGTCGAATGCCGTGAAGCCGGCGAAGATCACCAGCATCAGCACGCAGTAGATGATGTTCGAGCCCGGGATCGCGACGAAGGTCGCGATCAGCCCGAACACCAGCACCACGATGAACGGGATCAGCAGCGCTCTGGCGAGCGGGGTCAGATCGCGCTGGGTCGTGTAACCGATCCCGCCCATGATCGCCACGAACAGCGCCGTCGTGCCTGCCGCCTGGTACACGACCCCAGGATTGGCATGCGCGTAGTAGTTGAGGACCGGCCCGACGAACATCCCGAGCAGCAGGCCCATCCCGAACAGCAGCGCCGTCGCGAGCTGCTCGTGCCCACGGTTGGCCGCACTGTTCAGGCCGAAGATGCAGCCGAACGCGAGGATGAAGAAGATAAATCCCGTGCCGCCGGTGAAATCACGGGCGATATACGCGCCGAGCGCGGCGAAGGCCATCGTGAGGGCGACGAGGCCCATCACCCAACCGAACACGGACCGAGCGCGATCGCCAGTGAGGGCGGCGCCACGACCGAAACCAAGCTCTTCGTAAGTGGGCATCTCCAACTCCTGAAGGTTTAAAGGCGGTTGCCTTGCAGGCAAAAAGGTAGACGATCGCCCGACGGGGACCTTAAGAAGATCCGAAGGCGGCCCCGCGAAGCTTGGGATCCGCGGATCACGCGGCGCCGCGAAGCTTAGGATCCGCGAGCAGCCGGTCGTCCTCGTCGACCGCGTCGAGCAGACCCTCTACCAGGGCATCGACGCCCACGCCGAGGCAGATCGCGAGCTCCTGGACGTGATCCTGCCTCGACATCGCCGCCGCGATCTCGTTGCGGGCCGCGACCACCTTGCTGTCGCGCGCAAGCGTGTGGCGCATGCCCTCGAGCCCCATGCGGTCCGACCGCAGGTACTGCTCGAGCTCCGAGACGACGATCGGTTCGGCGTGATCGGCGAACTCGACCCGAGCCAGATCGTCGTAGCTGAACAGTGCCTTGACGAGGCCGACGCTGGCGATGCCGACGAGCTCGCGAGCCTGCCCGCCGCGCTCCACCGCGTAGCGATGGGCGAGCTCGTGGACGAGCGGAAGGTGGCGAAGCAGACGCCGGTCGCGCAGCTCGCGGCGGTGCCGCTCGCGAGCGAGGTCCAGACGGCTGACGTTCCAGTCTCCCGTGCCTGATCCCGGCGTCATCCCTGCGGATCAGCGTAACACCGCTCGTCCGGAGTGGATGTAGGCGCGCGCAATCGGCAGAATGGCGCGAGATGGGTCCGCTCGCCGGCATCAGGGTCCTCGAGGTCGGCGGGATCGGGCCCACCCCGTTCGCCGGGATGATGCTCGCCGACATGGGGGCTGATGTGCTGCGGCTGGACCGCCCCGTGGAGGGGGCGGCGATGTCGGTCGCGTCGGATCCGACGCTCCGAGGGCGCCAGACGATCGCCGTCGACCTGAAGGCCGAGTCCGGTCGCGACGCCGCGCTTGCTTTTGCGGAGCGCGCGGACGCGTTGATCGAGGGCTTCCGGCCCGGCGTGATGGAGCGACTTGGGCTCGGCCCCGACGAGGTGCTGGCCCGCAACCCGCGGCTGGTGTATGGGCGGATGACCGGGTACGGGCAGGACGGCCCGATGTCGCTCCGGGCGGGCCACGACATCAACTACATCTCGCTGGCGGGGGTGCTTGGGGCGACGCAGCGCGTCGGCGAGTCGCCGATGTTTGCGGTCAACACGGTCGGCGACTACGGCGGCGGCGCGATGCTCTTGGCGTTCGGCGTCGCCTGCGGTCTGCTCGAGGCGCGCCGATCCGGGCGCGGGCAGGTGATCGACGCGGCCATGGTCGACGGCGCCGCGCTGCTC
>WQWK01000242.1 GCA_009785395.1 Conexibacteraceae bacterium | reverse complement strand
GGCCGCCGCAGCGCCGTGGCGGCGGCCGCGAATTCTCGCTCGCGTGCAGCCATCCGGGTGAGCACTTCGGGCTGCTCCCGAACCTCGGCCCTGTACAGAGCGCCCGGTTCAGTGCTCACGCGAGCACCTCGGCAGCCGGTCGCTCGAGCTCGCACCCGCGGGCGAGCACGGCACGGATCCGGAGCTCGTCATCGAGCACCACCAGGTCGGCGGGGTCGCCGGCCTGCAGCCCCGCAGAACGCCGGCGTCCGAACAGCCGAGCCGGACGCGCGGTCACCGCGGCGATCGCGTCGGCGGGCGCGACCCCGAGTCGATGCAGTCGTGCGAGGCTCGTCGCCAGCGGCATGGCGCCACCGGCGAGCGTCCCGTCGGGTAGCCGCGCAACGCCGTCCCGGACCTCAACCTCGACCGGCCCCAGCCGGTAGTCGCCGTCGCCGAGCGTCGCCGCCGCGATCGCGTCGCTGACCAGGCTGCACCGCCCCGGGGCGGCCGCGAATGCGACCCGGACGAGTTCGTCGGCGACGTGGACGCCGTCCGCGATCAGCTGAATCATGCAGTCCCGGTTGGCCAGAGCAGTGCCGGCAAGTCCAGGAGCGCGGGCTCGGACCGGTGCCATCGCGTTGAACAGGTGGGTGACCGCGGTGGCGCCCGCGGCGAACCCGCGCCTGGCGTCCTCGGCGCCGGCCTGGCTGTGGCCAAGCGAGACGACGATTCCGCGCGCTGCGCACAGCTCGATCAGCTCCAGCGCCCCGGGAAGTTCCGGCGCGATCGTCACCATGCTCACGGGCCCCGCGTCGAGCAACCGCTGCAGCAGGACGACGTCAGGGGCACGCAGGTGCTCGACGGGATGAGCGCCGGCGCGCTCGGGCGCCAGGAACGGTCCTTCCAGATGCACCCCGACGATCGACGCCTCCTCGCCCGAGGCGTCCGGCATCGAGGCGATCCGCCGCAGGGCGGCGATCAGGTCGTGCTCTGGAGCGCTGATCAGCGTCGGCTGGTAGGCGCTGATGCCGTCCCGGCGCAGCGCCGCGCCGATCGCCCGGAGCCGGTCGTGGTCGGCCGCGAGCACGTCCACACCCGCATAACCGTTGACCTGAGCGTCGAGCAGACCGGGGATGGCAACCCCGCTGCCCTTACCCGCAAGACCAACTGCCTCGATCTCCCCACCTCTGACGGAGACATCGCCGTCGACGAGCGCGCCGTCGACGAACGCCGCGGCAACCCCGAGGCGTTTCGCCGGCCCGGCCAGGCCGCCGTCAACACTGAACGTGGGCAGCGCCATCGAGCGAACGAAACTGGGAACTACCGGTCGATGGCGGCGGCGAGCGCTGGCTCGGCCTCGAGCCGCAGGCCGCTTCCGGGGTCGAAGTAGTGGATCCGCGCCGGGTCGAGCGCGATCTGCAGCGGGGTGCCGGGGCGGGCGCCGGCACCGGGAGCAACGCGTGCGGTGAACAGGGAGCCCTCCATCGCCACCAGCCCATGCTCGTCGCCCGCCGCCTCGTGCACGTCGGCGACATCGACTCGCGGTGCGGCGACGGTGAAGACGACGTAGGTGTCGGCACCGAGCTCCTCGACGACCTCGATCCGAACGTCGAGGCGCGGCAGCGACGGATCCGCGACCGTCGCATCTTCGAATGCCTCCGGGCGCAGGCCGGCGATGACCCTTCCCGGCGGCGGCGCGCCGACCACGGGCAGCGGGATCGTGTAGTCGCCGAAACGGAGTACGTTGCCGTCGACATCGCCTTCGACCAGGTTCATCGCCGGCGAGCCGATGAACGCGGCGACGAACACGTTGGCGGGCCGCGCATACAGCTCCTGCGGGGTGTCGACCTGCTGGACCCGACCCTGGCGCAGCACGGCGACGCGTTGGCCGAGCGTCATCGCCTCGATCTGATCGTGGGTGACGTAAATCGTCGTTGTGGCCAGCCGTGCATGCAGTGCCGAAAGCTGAGCGCGCATGCTGACTCGGAGCTTTGCGTCGAGGTTCGAGAGCGGCTCGTCCATCAGGAACGCCTTCGGCTCTCGGACGATCGCCCGGCCCATCGCCACGCGCTGCCGCTGCCCGCCGGAGAGCGCGGCCGGACGCCGGCCAAGGAGCTGTTCGAGGCCGAGCATCTGCGCCACCCGCGAGACGCGCGCGTCGATCTCCGCCTTGGGTGTCCTGCGCACCTTGAGCCCGTACCCGAGGTTCTCGCGCACCGTCTTGTGCGGATACAGCGCGTAGTTCTGGAAGACCATCGCGACATCGCGCTCCCGCGGCGCCAGGTCCGTCACGTCGCGGCCATCGATCGAAATCGTCCCCTCGCTGACCTCCTCGAGGCCCGCGATCATCCGCAGCAGCGTCGACTTCCCGCAGCCAGACGGACCGACGAGCACCAGAAACTCCCCACCCTCGATCGTCAGCGAGACGTCGTCGACGGCGACGACCCCGCCCTGGAAGGTCTTGCTGACCTTGTTGAGGACTATCCCAGACACAGGAGGCAAGTCTATACCGCATTTTGGACTAGACCGCAATGGCATTGACCATTCATTCCGAATCAGCCAGACTCTATATTTGGTTCGAACGGAAGCCGGAGCGACATGACGACGAAGATGACGAAGCAGCGCGCAACGCGCGATCAAGTGATGGATCTGATCCGGGAGCTCGGTGTCGGCACGGCCATCCCCGCCGAGCGTCAGCTCGCCGCGGACCTCGGCGTTTCCCGGCTGACGCTCCGTGCGGCGCTTGACGAGCTCGCCCAGGAGGGCTACCTCGTGCGGCGCCAGGGCAGTGGTACGTACGTTCAGCGCCCGAAGATCTCGCAGCAGCTGACGATGACCTCGTTCAGCGAGGACATGCGCCGCCGCGGGATGGTGCCGAGCAGCCGCACGCTTTCGCTCACCCGGCAGCTCGCCGGCGCCCGGCTCGGGCGCTTCCTCAACGTCTCGCCAGGGGAGGAGATCCTCGTGGCCAAGCGCCTGCGGCTTGCCGACGGCGATTCGATGGCGATCGAGACGCTCCACATCCTGGCGAGCATCGTTCCGGGCCTGAAACGGCACGACCTCGACGGCTCGTTCTATGAGCTTCTGAGCGAGCGCTACGGGATCGAGATCGTCACCGGGAGGCAGATCGTCGAGGCGACCGTGACCAACGAGGAGGAGTCGGAAGCGCTCGCCCTGCCGCTGCACTCGCCGGCGTTCCTGTTCAAGCGCACGAGCCGCGACGCTCAGCGCCGCACGGTCGAGTTCGTCCACTCGGTGTATCGCGGCGATCGCTACCAGATCGTCTCCGAGCTCACCTCCGCGTAGCTTCCCTCTTGACAGTAGTGGTCCGGTGTGGAAAAGTCCGGCCGGTTAATTGGTTTAGGCCACTGAGGCACAGGCTGTCAACTTTGTCTGCTGGTCATAGGACGAATGCGGCCCGCTCATGGGTCGACAATTCGAGGAGGTTTCGCATGAGAAAACGGGTTATTGCGGCGCTCGCCGCGGTGCTCGCACTCGCGGCCGTCACCGCGTCGGGTGCGGCGGCGTCGGGACAGACGCTCACCGTCTGGTTGCAGGTCGACGCCCAGAACGGCTGGCCGGCGGTGGTGGCTGCCGCCAACAACGCGTTTATGGCCAACCATCCGGGCTGGACGGTCAACATCGACTACCAGCAGTGGAGCGATCACCTGCAGAAGTTCGACGCGACCGTCGCCGGCAACGACACGCCCGACGTGATCGAGATGGGCAACACGGAGATGACGAAGTACATGGCCGCGGGCGAGTTCGCGAACCTCGGCGGCTACAAGTCGCAGTTCGCCAACTCCAAGGACTGGCTCTCCGGTCTGCAGGCGTCCTCGACCTACAACAAGAAGCTGTTCGGGGTTCCGTACTACGCGGGCTCGCGCGTCATCACCTACCGGGCCGACCTGTTCCGGAAGGCCGGTATCAAGAAGCTGCCGAACAGCCTGGCGAAGCTGCAGGCCGATCTCGTCAAGGTCGGGAAGCTGGAGAAGCACAACAAGGGCTTCGCGCCGCTGTACGTCGGCGGTGAAGACTGGTATACGGCCCTCGGCTTCGTGTTCGACTTCGGCGGCTCGATCGCCAAGCAGGAGAACGGCAGGTGGGTCGGCACGCTCGATTCGAAGAACTCGATCAAGGGGCTG
>WQWK01000241.1 GCA_009785395.1 Conexibacteraceae bacterium | reverse complement strand
GCCCACCAGCCGGGCTGATCAGCGCGCCGAGTACACGCGTCCGCCAGCGTCGCCGACCAGGCAGGCGGCGCCCGGCGCGCAGGTGACGGCGGTCAGCCGCTCTCCGCCCGGCCAGTTGCTGCCGGCGTCGAGCGTCTTATGGGTCCAGGTGCGGAGCGGGCCCCCCGGGTTCGTCGACGAGAACACATGACCGAGCTGGTCGATCGCGACACACAGGTGCTGCGAGCGGCACGCGAGCCCGACGATCGCGCGGGACGAGAGCTTGATGCGCCTGAACGCAGACCGCCCCCTGGCGGGATGCGTCGAGCTCCACAGCGCACCGGTCACGGTGCCCACGAGGCAGGCCCCGCGGTCACGGTTGCAGGTGACGGCGGTGATCGCCGGCGCGGCGTGGCCGCCGCCCAGGAGCGCAAACTGCCTCCACGACTGCGTCGGCGCTGTCGAGACGGCGAGCCTCCCGTTCTGGGTGTCACCGACGATGCACAGCGTCCTGTCGCGGCATGCGACGGTCGTCCAGCCCTCGTTGAAGAAGCCGACCTGGAACGCCCTCCAGGCGCTCGCGCCGCCGCCCGGCCGGGTCGAGGCGAAGATCTTGTTGGGGTCGCCGACGGTCACGCACATGGTGCTCGACGTGCACCAGATCGGACCGAAGCCCGCGGGGAACGTGCCGGCGCTCTCCTCGTCGTAGAACGGCATGTTGATGACCCGCCACTGCGCGGCGGTGCCCGGGCTATTCGAGATCAGCAGGTTGTTGCTCGGGCCGGTGGCAGCACAGAAGTGCACGGTGGGGCACGAGACCGAGCGCAGGCCGTTGAGTCCGGACCGCGCCTCCGGTGAGTTCTCCGACACCGCGGACTGAACCGTCCGGCGCCAGCCTGACGCCGGCCCCAGCGGCGTGGTCGTGCGCAGCACCGAGCCCGCGCCGCCATCGACCCCGACGCAGAGCCGGGCCGACGGACACGAGAGGCCGAAGATCGAGGTGATCCCACTGGCGCCGGACACCGTCGCGGACGGGCCTGTCGAGCCCTGAGGTCCGAGGACCCTCGCGATCCCGCCGGTCGCAAACCCGATCGGGACCAGGCAGTTCGCCCGAGCTGTCACCAGGCAGTCCATGCCGCGTTCGAACCCTCTGGAGGTGAGAATCGGCGATTGAGTCCAGGTCGGCGCCGCCGTCGTGCCCGAACCGTAGAACACGGATCCGTCTCCGTCCGCCGCGATACACGACGACGGCATAGTCACGCCGCAGCCGATACCGACCAGGCCGGACTGCATCGGGCCGACGACCTGGGTCGCGGTCCAGGTGGAGCCGCCGGCGGCGGGGTCGGGCGACGAGAAGATCTCGTTGGACGAGATTGCGACGCAGAACTGGTCCGAAGCGCAGGAGATGCTGCTGATGACGCCCGTGCCCGGCGCCGGCGCGATCACCCAGGAGGCGGCTCCCCCGGTCGGGCTCAAAGTCGTCAGCAACTGCCGATCCGAGCCACCGATACCGCTGGTCTCGGCGACGCACAGATTCCCCTCGGGCGCGCAGCCGACGGCGTTCAGGGTCCGTGGGCCGGTCGCGAGCGTTGCCGTCGACCTCCAGGCCGAGGCAGGACCGGTCGGACGCGTCGAGGTCCAGACCTGGCCGTTGGTCGCCGTCGCGACGCACAGCGAGGCGAACGTGCAGTCGATCGACTGGAAATAGCCGAGCGGGATCCTCAGGGTGACCTTCGAGAAGATCGGCTTCGCCGCTCCGGGGTTGGTGGTCCGCAGCACCTGAGTGCCCTGAACGCCGTAGCACACGTTGGTGTAGGGGCAGGAGAGGCTGGTCGGGTTCCCAAACGAGTTGACCCCCTGTCTGACGACCGCCGGCGGGGTGATGGCGTTGGCCCTGACGACCGTCCCCAGGTTGCCCAATGCGAGGCAGAACGTTCCCGTTGGGCACGACACGTTGTTGATGACGCCAACGGTGCCGAACGGCGCGGTCCGGTCGATGAGCTTGAAGCCTGACCAGCTCAGCGCCGCCCGCGCCGTGCCTGTGCCCGTGATCGCGAGCGCTGTGAACGCGATCGCAAGCAGCGCCAGCAGGGGTCTGATCGACCGGGGCCTCATCGCTACCCCTTCAATCATCCCACTGTTTTTCCTGCGCTCGGGTGGCGTCAACCAAACTTGCCTGCACTCGGGCACATTCGCCGCAGCGCGCAGCCGCCGCAATCGGGCCGCCGTGCGAAGCAGGTGCGGCGCCCGTGGCGCAGCAGGTTCAGGTGCAGCTCCCACTCCTGGCCGCGCGGGGTGAGCTCGAGCATCGTGTCGTGCAACTCGACGAAGCCCGCCCCCTCGCGGAAGAGCCCGAGCCGCGTGCCCACGCGGGAGACGTGCGTGTCGACCGGCACATCGCGCATCCCGTAGGCGAACAGCAGCACGCAGGCGGCCGTCTTGCGCCCGACGCCGGGCAGCGAGCAGAGGTACGCCTGCGCCTCGGGCACGCTGAGCGCGGCGATCCAGTCGAGGGATAAATCACCGGCAACCAAGCCGGTGATCGTGACTTCCTCCAGGATCGCCTTGATCCGAGCCGACTTCACGTTGGAGATCCCACCCCGGCGGATCGCCTCCTCGACCAGATCGACCGGCGCGTCGCGCACCTCCTCCCAGCTGGGGAAGCGCTCGCGCAGCCCGAAGTAGGCGACGTCACGGTTGCGGTCGTTGGTCGATTGCGACAGCACCGTCAGGATCAGCTCGGCCAGCCCGTCGCCGTGCGGGCGCAACACGGGGATCCCGTAGACCAGCCGCAGCCGGTCACGAATCGCCCGCACCTTCCGCCGCGTGTTCGCTTGTGCCGTCATCAGCAGGGCAACGTTCGCAGACGCACCAGCGTCACGGTGCTCTAGTCTCTGCGCGGGCTGCAGATGCCAGAGACGAAGCACGTACAGACGAGACCGCGTCCCCGCCCACGGGGCGGTGAGGGTGCCGAGCGGATGACGACCCAGGAGATTTTCCGCAACCGGCTGATCGAGTCGCGGCTCACGCCGAATGCGATCTCGCTGACCGGATTCGCGCTCAACCTCGCGGCCGCGGGGCTGGTCTTCGGCCGCATGTTCTTCCTCGCGGGGCTCGCGTTCATCATCGGCTCGGTGATGGACACGCTGGACGGGCGCTACAGCCGCATGTCCGGCAAGGGCACGCAGTTCGGGGCGTTCCTGGACTCGACGCTCGACCGGCTCGAGGAGGGCATCGTGCTGATCGCGATCGGCGCGTACTTCGCCTCCCGCAACGACCAGGCCGCCACCGCCGCAGTGGTCGCGGCGGTCCTGTTCTCGCTGATGGTCTCCTACACGCGCGCCCGCGCGGAGGCGCTCGGCGTCCAGTGCAAGGTCGGGCTCGCGACGCGGCCGGTGCGGGTCGTGATCCTCTCGATCGGCCTGGTGTTCGCCCGCGGCGCCTCGCTGGGCAACTTCGAGCTGCTCAAGCCGGCCGTGTACGTGCTCGCGGGGCTGACGCTGATCACCACGATCCAGCGGATCGCCCACGTGTACGGCGAGCTGCGCAAGCCGCCCGCGGGCGGGTGAGCGCGCTCGGCCGGGGCACCTCGCTCGGCCGGGGCGCATCGCTCGGCCGGGGAGCCCGGCCACGGATTCTCGCCGCGGCCCGGACGCTGTTCGCCCGCCAGGGGATCAACGCCACCAGCATCAACGAGCTGCGCGCCGAGGCGCGGGTCTCGAAGCGGACGCTCTACCAGCAGTTCGAGTCCAAGGATGCGCTCGTGCTCGCCTACCTGGAGGAGAGCGAGCGCACTAGCCCCGCGGAGGCCCTGCTCGCCCGCGAGGATCTGGCGCCGCGTGCACGCCTGCTCGAACTGTTCACGACCCTGATCGAGGGTCCGGCGCCGCGTGCGCCGGACCCCTTTTCAGCGGCTGCCACCGAGTTCCCCGATCCCGAGCATCCTGTCCATCGCGCCGCCAACGACCATGACCGCCGCTTCCTCGCGCGGCTCTCCGGGCTCGCGCGGGCGGCCGGCGCTGCCGATCCCGAGCAGGTCGGCCGGCGCCTTGCGCTGCTGTACACGGGCGCCGCCGCGCGGGTGATGGTCGACGATGCGGCTGCAGTGGTGGCTGACGCGCACGCGGTCGCGGCCACAATCCTGCGGGACGCG
>WQWK01000240.1 GCA_009785395.1 Conexibacteraceae bacterium | reverse complement strand
GGCCTTCGTTATGGGCACGCGGCTCACCGAGGCGTTCTCCCGCTACGGTTTCTGCACCGCCATCCGCGGCGCCGAGGGCGGCGGCAAGGTCGAGAACCTGCCCCAGCACGTCTTTCAGTCGGACGATGGCGATCTTGACTCGAAATGCCCGACCGAGATCGGCATCACCGACCGGCGCGAGTACGAACTGTCAAACCTCGGTTTCCTGCCGCTCTGCCACTACAAAAACGAGGACTATGCGGTGTTCTTCGGCGCGCAGACCGCGCAGAAGCCAAAGGAATACGATCGGGCCGACGCGACGGCGAACGCGCGCATCTCGGCCCGCCTGCCCTACATCATGGCGAGCAGCCGCTTCGCCCATTACCTGAAGGTCATGGCGCGCGACAAGATCGGCAGCTTCATGGAGGCCGAGGACTGCGAGGTCTGGCTCAATCGCTGGATCAAGAACTACGTCAACACCAACGAGCAGGCGGGCGCGGAGAGCAAGGCGAAGTTCCCGCTGCGTGAGGCCCGGGTCGAGGTCCAGGCGATCCCGGGTCGGCCCGGCGCCTACAGCGCGGTCGCCTATCTCAGGCCGTGGCTGCAGATGGAGGAGCTGACCACCAGCCTGCGTATGGTCGCGCGCATCCCCGAGCGGATCTGATCCATGCTCCGCTCCGCAACGCGTCCGCCGCCGGCAGGGGCGGCGGCCGGGCCGCTGCGGCACGCGGTCCTCTCCGGGCGCTTTGCCCGGGCCGAGGCCGGGGATCTGGCATGCGACCTCGCCGCGCTCCTCGAGCAAGACCATGGCGCGCTCGCGCTCTGGCTCGGCTCCGATGCGGTCGCGGCGGTCGGCCACGACCCCCCCGCGATCCGCGCGCTCATCGAGCGCGACATCGTCGCCATCGACCGGCTCATCGCCCGACAGCTCGATGCCGTGCTCCACCATCCGCGCCTGCAACGCCTCGAAGGTTCGTGGCGCGGCCTCGCCCGGATGGTCGGGGGCTTCGAAGGCGGCCCGCGGCTGAAGACGCGGCTGCTCGCGGTCCGCTGGGACGAGATCGGGCGCGATCTGGCGCGGGCGAGCCAGTTCGACCAGTCTGCGGTGTTCCGGCTGATCTACGAGAGCGAATTCGGCACCGCCGGCGGCGAGCCGTTCGGTCTCATGGTGATCGACCACGAGCTACGCCACACGCCGGAGCAACGCACCCTGGCAGGGCAAGCCCCGGTCGACGACGTCTCGGTGCTGGCCGAATTGAGCGCCATCGCGGCCGCGGCCTTCATGCCGATGGTGTTTGGCGCTGCCCCGGCGCTGCTCGGTGTCGACGCGTTTGCCGATCTTGCGCTGTCCAACGACATCGCCGCCGCCTTTCGCGACGAGGCGCACGCCCGGTGGCGCGCGCTCACGACCCGGGAGGATGCGCGTTTCCTCGCGGTCACCATGCCGCGTGCGCTGGCGCGGCCGCGCTGGCGCGCCGGCGCCCAGGAGCATCGCGGCTTCCGCTACGAGGAACACGCGGCCGGGCCGCAACACCACACCTGGTGCGTCGCGGGCTACGCCTTTGCCGCCACGGTCGGCCGCGCGCAGGCGCGTTTCAACTGGCCCGGCGACGTGCGGGGCGTCACGCCGGACCGCGTCGGAGGCGGCCTCGTCACCGACCTTCCCGCCGAACCGTTCGTATTCGGTCCTGAGACGTGGTGGAACCGTCCGACCCTCGACCTGACGCTTACCGACCGGCAGGAACAGGAACTGGTGCTGGCGGGGCTCATGCCGCTCAACGCGCTGCCGCACGGCGACGCCGCCTTCGCCTCGGTCCACAGCCTGCAGGCGCGCCACGCGGAGGCGGTCGGCCGCGCACCGAGCGCCGCCGGTGCCAACACCCACCTGTCGGCTCAGATCAACGCGATGCTCTGCGTCTCGCGGTTCGCCCACTACATCAAGATTATCGGCCGCGAGCTGACCGGCGCCTTCCTCACGGCCGGCGAGATCGAGCGGCGCCTGCAGAGCTGGCTCGCCGGCTATACCAACGCGAGCCAGAGCCCGGATCCGGATTCACGGGCACGTCATCCGCTCGTCTCGAGCCGCGTCAGCGTCCACGAACTGCGCGATCAGCCGGGCTCGTTCGGCTGCGTGCTCCAGCTCCAGCCCTTTTACCAGCTCGACGACGTGTCGGCGACTTTCCGCCTGGTCACCGGCTTCGCCGCCGCGGCCGGCCGGCCGCAATGACCGGTGCGGTCGGGTTTCTGTCGTGTTTGAGGAGGTTCCGATGACGACTGCCGAGGCCGGAAACCTGTTCCAGGAAGGCCGCCTTGATGATGCGATCGACGCCGCCGGCGATGCGGTCCGTGCCCGCCCCGCTGAAGCTGGCCCCCGCATGCTGCTGGCCGAGCTCCTGGCCTATGCGGGCAATTTCGAGCGTGCCGACGCGGTCCTCACCGCGACGGCCGCCGCCGATCCCGGCACGGCGCTGGTCGTGGCCGAATTCCGCCAGCTCGTGCGTGCGGCAACCGCCCGGCGCCAGGTGCTGACCGAGGGACGTGTGCCGGCGTTCCTGGGCCCGCCGAGCGAGACCCAGGCCCGCCTTTTGGAAGCACTGACGGCGCTGCGGGCCGGCGACGTGACGGCGGCGGCAGCCGCGGCCGAAGTGGCCGAGGCGGCGCGGCCTTGGGCCGCCGGCCGGACGCCCGACGGCGAATTTGCTGACTGTCGCGACGCCGACGATCTGTGGAGCGGCACGTTCGAGGTGCTGACCACCAACGGCAAATATTTCTGGGTGCCGACCGAGCGGGTGGCAAGCCTGGAATTCCATGCGCCCCGGCGACCGCGCGATCTGCTCTGGCGCCGCTGCACCATGGTCGTGCGCGACGGCCCGGAAGGCGACGTCTATCTGCCGGCACTCTACGACCGCAGCGGCGAGGACGACGGCACCCGGCTCGGTCGGCGCACCGAATGGACAGAGACAGCACCCATCCTCGGCGCGGGACAGCGCATCTTCCTGATCGGCGAAGACGGCATCCCCTGCCAGCAGTTGACCCGGCTGGAATTCGCATGAGCCCGCCACGCGCTGAGCGCAGCCAGGTCCCGGTACAGGCGCCGCTGCTCGACCGGCTGCTCGATTCCGAGCCGGACCATCCGGCGGATCGGCCGACCTCCGCCGGGGAATCGGTGGCACTCCTGCGCGGGGCGGTGCGCCGGGACCTGGAAGCGCTGCTCAATGCCCGCCGCCCGTGGCGGACTGTGCCCGGCCGGTTCGCAGCACTCAGCCTCTCGCCTCTGACCTACGGCATCCCCGACTTCACCGCCGGCGCCTACAACGACCGGCAGCAACGCGAGCTGCTGCGCGCGGAAATCGAGGAAACCATCCGGCGCTTCGAACCGCGCCTGGCGCAGGTTCAGGTCCGGCTCAGCGACGGCGGCAACCTGCTGCGCGCGACGCTGCGCCTGTCGATCGACGGGTTGCTGCGCACCCATCCCGCGCCGGAGCCGATCATGTTCGACACGACGATCGACACGACCACGGCCGACGTCGTGCTCAACCCCGTATACGGTTAGCGACATGTCGGACAGCTTCCTGCCCCATTACAACCGCGAGCTCGACGCGCTGCGCCGGCTCGCGGCCGAGTTCGCCGACGCCAACCCCAAAGTGGCGGGCCGGCTGCGCATGTCCGCGGACGCGGTCGATGATCCGTTCGTCGAGCGACTGATGGAAGGCGTCGCCTTCCTGTCGGCGCGCGCCCAAGAGCGGCTGGATGACGAGTTTCCGGAGATCAGCGACGCGCTGCTCAGCGTGCTCTACCCCCATGCGCTGGCGCCGCTGCCCTCGGCGGCGATCGTGCGGTTCGCCTGCCAGTCCGGGCTCAAGGTCCCGCTTACCGTGCCGTCCGGCACGGCGCTCGAGACCGAACCGATCCAGGGCGAGCCCTGCCGTTTCCGGACGGCCTATGACACCACGCTGTGGCCGGTGGAGATCGAGACCGTCAGGCTCACCGGCCTGCCGCTGGCGGCCCCTGTGTTCCCCGGCCTGACCGCCGTGCGCGCCAGCCTGCGCATCGTGCTCAAGACCGCCGATCCGGAGACCAGCTTCGCCGAACTCGGCGTCGATCGGCTGCGCTGCTTCCTGCGCGGCCCGCTCGAGCAGAGCCTGCCGCTCTACGAGCTGTTGTGCGGCCATGTGCTGGG
>WQWK01000239.1 GCA_009785395.1 Conexibacteraceae bacterium | reverse complement strand
GGAGATGTGGGCGATCTGGTGCATCAGCTGCGGGTCCGGCGGCACCGGGATCGGCGCGATGAACGGCCCCGGGTTGATCGTGCCCCCCGGCGTGCCGAGCGCGACCGTGTAGATCGGCACGCGGTCGTGGTGTGCCTGCTGGGCCACAATCGCGGGGTTGACCCCGATGTTGGCGGCGCCGTCGGAGAGCAGCACGATCGCCTCGGGGACATGGTGACGGCGCGCCGCGCCCAGCAGCTGCAGCGCGAGCTGCAGGGCCGGGCCGGTGCCGGTGCCGCCGCCGGCCGTCTGGTTGTTGACGACGCTGCGGGCGCCGGCGTGGTTCAGCGATGGGGCCTGCACGCCGTCGGACGTGTTGGAGAAGGCGACGGCGCCCACCTTGAGCGACGACGGCACCTCGTCGATGAACGTGTTGGCGGCGCGCTTGGCCGCCTGCAGCCGCGTCGGCGCAACGTCCGACGATGCCATCGATCCCGAGTGGTCGAGCACCAGCATCAGCGATGCGTCCTGGATCGGCTTGCGCTCGGTGATCCGCGGGTGCGCGAGTGCTGCCGCTCCGAACGCGAGCGCGGCCAGCAGCGCCGCCAGCGGCAGATGACGGCGCCAGCCGCGCTGGATCTCGATCGCCTCACGCAGCGTCGCGACCGCCGTGAAGCGCACCGCGTAGTTGCGCGAGCGCTCGCGCAGCAGCCGCTGGACGATCAGCGCCAGCGGGATCGCCGCGATCACGAGCAGCCAGACCGGATTGGTGAAGCTCAACGCAGCCCCCGCCCCAGTTCGAGCAGCCAGTCATGGTCGGTCGACAGGCGCACGTGGTGAACGCCGAGGCGGCGCAGCTCCTTGGCGACGCGCTCGCGGCGCTCGCGCTCCAGCCGGGCGAAGCGCTCGCGCAGGCGCGTGTTGGAGCTGTTGACCTGGATCAGCTCACCGGTCTCCGGGTCGACCAGCGCGAGCCGGCCCGCGGCGGGCAGCTCGGCCTCACGCGGGTCGCCGACCTCGATCGCGATCGTCGTGTGGCGCAGGCGCAACGCTCCCAGCGGCTGCTCCCAGCCTCGGTGGTCGCGGAAATCGGAGATCACAACCACCAGCCCGGGCTGGGTGGCGAGCCCGTTCAACCGCCGTAACGCCTCGGACAGCGCGAGCGGATCGTGCCGGCCGTCGACCGCGACGCCCTCGGCGAGCATCCCGCGCAAGGCGACCATCCCCGGCTTCGAGGCGCGCGGCGGCAGGATCCGGTGCTCACCCGCGCCGAACGGGAGCACGCCGACGCTGCCGGCGCGGCGCAGACCCAGGCGGGCGAAGACGAGTGCGGCCCCCTCGGCGACATCGGCCTTCAGCCGCTCCGCCGTCCCGAACGCCATCGACGCCGACAGGTCCATCACGATCCAGCTCGTCAGCGCCCGCTCGGGGACATGCAGGCGCACGTGCAGCGTGCCGGTGCGCGCGCTCGCCGCCGGGTCGACGTGCCGGACGTCATCGCCGGGCTCGTACGGGCGCAGCTGCGCGAGCTCGGTGCCGGAGCCGACGCCGGTGGCGCGCCGGGTGCCAGGCAGCGTGCGCGCGATCAGGCGGTTGATGGCCGGGTCGAGCGCCTCCACCAGCGCGGCCGGCATCGGCCCGGGGCCCTGGCGGGCGTCGGGCGGGCGCACCGCGCCGGCGGCGTGCCCGGGCACAGATGAGCGCGTGGCGCTCACTGTCCCCCGGCGGCCTCGGCGCGCAGCAGGCTGCGTCCGTCCGGCGCGGGCACGGCCGCGATGATCTGGTCGAGCAGCTGATCGACCGTGACGCCGTCACTCAGCGCGTCGTAGGAGAGCACGATCCGGTGGCGCAGCACGTCGGCGGCAAGGTCGTGAACGTCCTGGGCCTCGACGTGCCCGCGCCCACGCAGCAGCGCGAGTGCGCGACCGGCCTGCACCAGGCCGATCGGGCCGCGCGGACTGGCGCCGAACTCGATCAGCGGCGTGAGCCCGTGCAGCCCGTGCTCGGCCGGATGCCGGGTCGCGTCGGCGAGCGCGACCGCGTAGCCGATGATCCCGCGGTCGGCGCTGACCGTCTCGGCCGCCTGCCGGTGACGCTCGAGGTCCGCGAGCGTGAGGCATTCGCGCACGCTGACGGGCGGCAGCAGGCTGCGCCCGACGACGGCCGCCTCCTCGCCCCGCGTCGGGTAGCCGACGACGATCTTCATCAGGAAGCGGTCGACCTGGGCCTCGGGCAGCGGGTAGGTGCCCTCGGATTCGATCGGGTTCTGGGTGGCCATCACGATGAACGGGACGGGCACGCGGAAGGTCGTGCCGCCGATCGTGACCTGTTCCTCCTGCATCACCTCGAGCAGCGCCGACTGCACCTTCGCGGGTGCACGGTTGATCTCGTCCGCGAGTACGAAGTTGTGAAATACCGGCCCGAGCTCAGTGTCAAATCGAGCGGTGTCAGGGTGCCACACGCGCGTGCCGACGAGGTCGGCCGGCACCAGATCGGGTGTGAACTGAATGCGCCCGAAGCTGCCGCCGAGCACCGCCGCGAGCGTCTTCAATGTGAGCGTCTTCGCGAGCCCGGGAACGCCCTCGAGCAGCACGTGGCCGCCGCAGAGCAGGCTGACGAGCACGCGCTCGAGCATCGCGTCCTGGCCGACGATCACGCGCTTGATCTCGCTGAGTGACTCCTGCAGTGCCGCGCGTGCCTCTTCCCGGGCGTGCTGCACCTCGTGCACATCGTCGAATTCGGTCATTTATTTCTCCTGTTCATGTCAGTCGGCCAAACCACAAAAGTGAAGTCCCGGCACCAGCCGCGAGCAGCACGAGCGCCAGGCCCGTGACCTCCGCGTCGAGCCCCTGCTGGACGTGTCGCTCGCCGAGCTGCTTGGCGAGGTGCCTGTAGATCGCCTGCACGGCGGCGCTGTCCGGCGCGCGGTATGCGCGGCCACCGGAGGCGCGCGCGATCTCACCAAGCTCCGTCGGGTCCACGGGAACCGGTGTCGTCTCGAAGGTTCCGTGACGGTCGAACTGGATCGTCCCGCGCGCCGTCCCGATCGAGACCGTGTAGACCGGGACGTGCTCGTGACGCGCCTGCTCGGCGACTGCGATCGGATCCACGCCGGCGTTGGAGGCGCCGTCGGAGATCAGGATCACGGCCCCGGGCGGACGCTTGCCGTCGACCTTTGGCGCCGTCCTGATCGCATCCAGCGCGACCACGAGCGCATCACCGATCGCGGTGCCGCCGCCGCCCGGCGCGATCTTCGCGATCGCCGCGCGGGTGAGCACGTGCTCGGTAGTCGGCGACTGCAGCAGGACCGGATGGCGCGCGAACTCGATCGAGCCGACCGCGATGTTCGGGGTCACCTCGTGCAGGAAGCTGGTGGCGGCGTGCATTGCCGCCACCAGCCGTGACGGCCTCACGTCGCCCGCACTCATCGAATCGCTGACATCGTTGGCGAACATCACGGTCCCCGCCTTGACCGGCTTGGCGACGCTGCGCTGCGGTTTGGCCGCGGCCACGATCAGCGCCGCGAGCGCGAGTGCGAGCAGCGCAAAGGGCACGTGCCGGCGCCAGCCCGAGCGCCGCGGCGCCACCGACGGGGTCAGTGCAGCGCTGGTGAACGCGCGCGCTGCACGCGCGCGTTGCTGCTGCTTGACCACGTACCACAGGCCGAGCGCCGGCACGACCAGCAGCCCGAGCAGAACGAGCGGAGCGGCGAAGCTCACTGGTGAATCGTCGGGCGTTCCTTCATGGTCACGGCCGCGGTGATCATCGAAGTGTCGCGCTGGATCTGGATCGAAACGTGACTACCGAGCTTCACCCCGGTCGTCGCGCCCCGGATCTGGGGCACTGTGTTGATCGGACGGCCGGCGACGCCCGTGATCACGTCGCCGGGCTCGATGCCGGCGCTGTCGGCGGCACTGCCGAGTCGTACGGCATCGACGGCCACGCCCGACGGGCTGGTGACGATCTGCATCCCGAGCCAGTCGGCGCTCGGACCGCTGACGGTCGGCGGGGCGGACTGGAGCGACTGGCCGCCGCTGCCCTGCCCCGGGGTTGTCTGCCCCGGGGTTGTCTGGCCCGGAGTCGTCTGGGTCTGCCCGGGGGTCTGGGTCTGCCCCGGGGTCGTCTGGGTCTGGCCCGGGGTCTGGGATTGTCCCGGCGGCACGAGCCCCTGCTGCCCGGACT
>WQWK01000238.1 GCA_009785395.1 Conexibacteraceae bacterium | reverse complement strand
GGCCTGTCGGGCGGCACGCTCGTCGTGCGCCCGCCCGAGTCTGCCCTGTTCCGCGCGGAGGAGAACATGATCGTCGGCAACACCGTGCTGTACGGCGCGACCGCCGGCCGGGCGTTCTTCCGCGGGCTCGCGGGCGAGCGCTTCGCGGTACGCAACTCCGGTGTATGGGCGGTCGTCGAGGGTGTCGGCGACCACGGCTGCGAGTACATGACCGGCGGCCGGGTGGTCGTGCTCGGCCCGACCGGGCGCAACTTCGCGGCCGGCATGAGCGGCGGCATCGCCTACGTGTATGACGCCAGCCACCGCTTCGCGGGCCGCGCCAACACGGAGCTGGTCGACCTGGAGCCGGTCACCGACGACGACAACGAGGAGCTGCGCGGGCTGATCAGTGAGCACGCACAACGGACCGGCTCGCTGGTCGCACGCAACATCCTGGCGGACTGGGACCGTGGGGCCCGCGACCGCTTCGTGAAGGTGATGCCGCGTGATTACAAGCGGGCGCTGGCCGAGCAGGCGGAGGCTGTGCTCGCTGCTGCTGGTCCGCTAACCAATGGGAGCGGTGATCCTGCTGGTACTGGCCCGCTGGCCAGTACCAGCAAAGCGGCGGGGGCATAGGCGATGGGCAAGCTTGGAGCGTTCCTGAAGATCGAGCGGGTCGGCTTCGACAAGCGCGACCCCGCTGAGCGGGTGGCCGACTACAAGCAGTACTTCGGGCTGCCGCCCGAGGATGAGCTGAGGCGTCAGGGCGCCCGCTGCATGGACTGCGGCGTCCCGTTCTGCCATGAGGGCTGCCCGCTGGGCAACCTGATCCCCGACTGGAACGACCTCGTCTACCGCGGCAAGTGGCGCGAGGCGATCGAGCAGCTGCACGCGACCAACAACTTCCCCGAGTTCACCGGCCGGATCTGCCCGGCGCCGTGCGAATCGGCGTGCGTGCTGGCCGTGAACTCCGACGCGGTCACGATCGAGCAGATCGAGATGGCGATCGCCGAGCGCGCGTTCGAGGAGGGCTGGGTCGTACCCGAGCCGCCGACGCGGCGCACCGGCAGGACGGTGGGCGTGATCGGGTCCGGCCCGGCCGGGCTGGCGGTGGCCGCGGAGCTCAATCACGCCGGACACGTGGTCACGGTGTATGAGCGCGACGAGGGCCCGGGCGGCCTGATGCGCTTCGGCGTGCCGGACGCGAAGCTCGAGAAGACGATCATCGACCGCCGTGTCGCGATCCTCGAGCAGGAGGGGATCAAGTTCGTCTACGACACCGAGGTGGGGCGCGACCTCAGCGTCGAGGACCTGCAGGCCACGCACGACGCGGTCGTGATCGCGATCGGCTCGCGCGTGTCGCGTGACATCGTCGTCCCTGGGCGCGAGAACGAGGGCATCCACCTGGCGATGGACTACCTCTACCAGCGCAACCGCTGGGTCGCCCAGCACGAGGGGCGCCCATCACGTTCGGTGGAGCCGGGCGAGGAGATCAGTGCGGCCGGCAAGAAGGTGATCGTGATCGGCGGCGGCGACACGGGCATGGACTGCATCTCCAACGCCCAGCGCGAGGGCGCCGAGAGCGCCACGATCCTCGACGTCTACGCCGAGCTGCTCGAGTCCGACCCGCGACACCCGTGGCCGTTGCCGCCCAAGCGCACACTGACGACCTACGCTCTGGATGAGGGCGGGCAGCGCCGCTGGGGTGTCGAGGTGACGGGCTTCGGTGGCAAGGACGGGACGGTCACGCACGTGTATGCGCGCAAGGTGACGGGCACGTCCTCGCGGGATCTGACGCCGGTGCCCGGCAGCGAGTTCGTCGTCGAGGCCGACCTCGTGCTGATCGCGATCGGCTTCGAGCATCCGGAGCACGAAGGAATGGTGAGCGATCTGGAGCTCGACCTCGACCGTCACGGGAACATCCGCACCGAGCAGACCTACAAGACCTCGCGCACCGACGTCTTCGCCTGCGGCGATGCCCGCATCGGCCAGTCGCTCGTCGTCACCGCGATCGCCGAGGGCCGCAAGTGCGCGCGCGTGGTCAACAAGGCGCTCGGCGGCACGCCGATGGACCAGGACCGCGAGCTGCTGGCGATCGGCGCCTGGAGCGGCGAGCGCGACAGCACCCTGCGGCACGAGGCCGAGGCGGCCGGCACGGTGCGTCCGGGTGACCAGTTCTTCACCGGTCCCGGCGACCGGCGCTAGTACCCCCGTACTGGCCCGGTGCTCCTGGGTCACGGTGCGTGCCGGGCGAGTGATCGCGAGGAGTACCCTTTAAGTCGCCTGAACTTGGGTGGGTCAGACTCGCCCAGTCAGCCAGGGAACTGCGCCCCCACTTCCTTGGCTAGCTGGGAGGCCCGGAAGGATCTGGGCCTCCCAGCACCTTTCTGCGAGCGGGCGGCCAGATGTGGCGTGCGGACCGGCGGTCGGGCTCATGCGGCGCACGACCGCTGCGCCTGTCACGATTCGCGCACGCCGATGCCGACGTTCTGCCGCCACAACCGCCTGCTGCAGAACTGCACGATCTGCGCCCGCGAGCAGAACTTCGAGGCGCGTCCAGTGGTCTCTTCCAGCGCTCCGAAGTCAACACAGCCGCGCGAGGCCGCGGAGCGCGGGCCGGGTGAGGCGCGGGCACCGCGCGCGCCGCGAGCCCCACGGACGCCGACGACGCGTAGCGCCGCGAATGCGGTGCGCGTCAGGCAGCTGGCACGCGGCGCCGAGGACGGCTTTCGCTCGCCGCTCGTTCCCGGCCTGAAGTCGAGCCAGGACGCCGAGCGCCTGACAGAGGAGATCGCCTTCGCCACCTGGCGCCTGTCGCTGATGGAGCAGGTCGCAGCCGGCGAGGCGGTCGCCGAGGCGCCGGTGAGCTGGAGCGAGATCGCCGCCGACGGTGACCTCGACGCCCGCACGCTGGACGCGGCTCGCCATGTGCTGAACGGTCCCCGAGGTCTCGAAGACGGAACTCGCCTCGAAGAGGCCGTTCTCGGCTTGGAGGCCTGGGGCGGCCGCTCAGGCGGGCTGCCGGTGGCCTTCAGCGGCGAGACGTCATGGTCCCCAGAGCGCCGCTTCGAGCGGACCTTCGAGCGCCTCGGCGGCGTCCACGGGCTCGACCGCGACATCCGTTACGAGCTGTTGACCCTGCTGGGCCGCCTCGGTCTGTATGAGCTACGCGCCGGCAAGCTGTTTCCCGGCGGCGAGAACGAGGCCACCTGGGCCGCCAAGCGTGCACTCGGGATCGGCGACCCGCTGCTGCTGGAGCGCCGGGCGGCGGAGCTCGCCGAGGCCTGCGGGGCGCCGATCGAGGCGCTCGATCTGGGTTTGCACAACTGGGGCTCCGGGGCGCGCGTTGCCGACGGCCTGCCCGAGGACGCGGTGGGTGACGAGGCGGTGCTGGAGCAGGCCCGCTCGTCCTTGGGACTCTGATCGGGCGCTTGCGGCTCTGATCCGTCTCCTCGGGCTCTGATCCGTCCGGGGCGGCACCTACATTGATGGCGTCCGTTACGTCCCGATGTTGGAGCCGCCATGTCACTTTGCTTCATCGAGCCGCAGGACGCCATCCGGGTGATCGCCGATTCGGTCGGGCGTGAGGCTCGCCGCCAGATCGTCGGCGAAGTGGTGGGCGCCTGGGTCGACGAAATCCCCGAGTCGGACCTTCAATCGCACTACTCGAAGGCGGTCGCCGACCTCGACGAGCACGATCTCTCGATGCTGGCGGCCTGGCACGCCTCCTTGGAGGTCGGGCAACCGATCCCGACCAAGGAGTTTCTCGTCAACGTCTTCCCCACGCTCGGCGAGAACCGCCGCGAGGCGCTGCGCATCGCAGCCGGCTTCCGCGGTGAGGAGGCGTTCGACAACGGCGTGGGCGAGGACGAGGCGCTCGACGCCGTGCTGCCCTGGCTGTCGGAGGACCGCTGCGTCCAGCTCGCCGGAGAGTGCCTCGAGCTCTACTGCTGGGACCGGCTCGGCAGCGACAACTAGCCGCGAGCCAACTGGCTGTTCGGGTCGCTCGGCGGGCGGAGTCGTCGTGGGGTCGCGCTGCGAGAGCGTCCGCTACCGTTGCGGTGACGAATGTCACGGAGGGCTGGTTGTGGGCGTCTTTGAGGTATCGCCGGGAGTGCTGGAGGAGGCGGCGGGCGCTGTCGGCCTCAGCGCGAGCGTGGGTCTCCCGGCCCGTGGCTTTGATGCCGGGGCGGCTGCG
>WQWK01000237.1 GCA_009785395.1 Conexibacteraceae bacterium | reverse complement strand
CTGGCGAAGGCGAACGTGTGGGAACTGGCCGCCGCCAGTGACACCGCCTACCGCGACCTGTGGGCCTACGTCACCGGAATCGACGGGGTCGACGAGGTCGCCCTGTCCACCCGGGCGATCGACGAGCCCGTGCGCTGGCTGCTCCCCGACGCCCGGACGCTGCTCCTCACCGAGTTCGTGGATTTCCTGTGGCTGCGGCTGCTCGACGTGCCGGCCGCCCTGACCGCCCGCCGCTACCAGGCTTCGGGCGAGGTGGTGCTCGAGGTCGTCGATGACCAGGCGGGCGGATACGCCTCCGGCCGCTTCCGGCTCACGGCCGACGGCGACCGCGTCTCCTGCGAGCCGGCGCGCGCCGACCCGGACGTCGAGATCACCGCGGGGGCGCTCGCCTCGATCTACCTGGGCGGCTTCCGGCTGACGCCACAGCGGGTGACGGGGGCTGCCGTCGAGCGCCGCCGCGGGGCGCTGGCGCTGGTCGATCTGATGTTCTCGACCCCGCTGGCGCCGTGGAACGCCACCGAGTTCTGAACCGGTCGCGGCCGCTGGTAACGTAGCCCGGCGCGCGTGGCCGCGGCCCCGTGGCGCCCCGCCCGCCTGGCGCAACTGGTAGCGCACTTCACTTGTAATGAAGGGGTTGGGGGTTCGAATCCCCCGGCGGGCTTGGCCAGAAAGGTGCGGCTTAGCAGGGATATCTTCCTAGCTCGGTTGGTTAGCCGCGATGCGGATCTGAGCTTATGGGCAGCTCATGGGCAGCCGAGGGTTCGCGAGCAGCCTGAATCGCCGCCTCGGCTTCCAGCCGCGGCGAGTCTTCGAGCTCGTCGATCACGTGCCCGTAGATGCTCAAGGTGAGCTGCGCGTCGTGGCCGAGCTGACGCGCGACGTAGATCACCGACCGGCCCTCGTGGAGCAGCAACGAGGCAAAGGAATGTCGCAAGTCATATGGGCGCCCGTCGGCGTCGAGTCGGGTGCGCGCCGCATGGGCCGCCCGCGACTCACGACCGTTTGGGGTTCTGCACGGCTTGCCGGCCGTGGCCTTGCAGGTGGGGCAACTACGACTCATGGGATCCTCGGTCTGGCGGCCGGAGGCGAGCGCGAG
Source organism: Conexibacteraceae bacterium (assembly GCA_009785395.1). Next base: position 3,107 of record WQWK01000237.1, on the reverse strand, counting down.
AGCTCTTGCGAACGCCTGTCGGCCCCAGCTCTTGTACGCGTCCTCGGTCCACGGCTTGCCGAGCTTGCCGGGGATCACGAGCGTGTCGTCGGCCGGGCGGCCCTGGAGCAATCGCCATTCCTTGAGATCTGTCGCTAGCGGCGCGAGCAGACGCACCGTGCGATGGTCCTCGGTCTTCGTGCCCTTGACCACCCCGTCGGAGAGCCCGTGCTGGATCAGCAACGTTCGGACTCGGACGTCTCCCCAGTGCAGTGAGAGCGCCTCGCCGGGGCGCAGGCCGGCGTAAGCGATCAGCGAGACGAGCGTGGCGTCTCGGGGTCCGAGGGCGTGGCGGATCCTCTCGATCGTCGTCGGAGCGAGCGGACGCACTTCGGCCTTCCGCGGTTTGCGCGCTTTGCGGACGAGCCGTTGCGGGTTACTGGGTATGCGTCCGGCCTCGTGGGCGCGCTGCAGGATGTTGCCGAGAAGTCCGAGCGCCTGGCTGACCGCGACTGGGCCGGCACCTCTTCGGAGCCGGTCGGCCTGCCAACGTCCGATCAGCTCCGCGTTCAGTTCGCGCAGCGGCGTCGGGCCGAGGTGCGGTGAGACGTGCTTGTCGTGGAGGGCCGCGTAGGTCCTGCGAGTTTTCGGCGCAAGCGTGCTCGCGTAGACCGGGATCCAGGTCTCGGTGACGTATGCATCGAGCGTCTCCGAGCCGGCATTGATCTCCGCGAGCGTGCCGAGGCGGCGTCTGCGGCGCAGGTCGCCGTCGAACACGTCGGCGTCGCGCTTGCGGTCGAAGGTTCGGGATCGCCACGCCTCGCCTTCCTGCCAGCGCACCCGCCAGCTCGTCTTGATGGAGCCGTCGGCGCGTCTGGTGGTTCGTTTCTGCACGCTCATCGCGCACCGATTGTTGTCGGAGCGGCCGCGCCGGGCAACCCGGGCGCCCGCGCCTTAGCGGTTGCGAGTGTGATCAAGCCAGTGATCGCTCGAGGAGCGCGAGCGCATCGTGCATCGGGGAGGAGGAGCCCGCGCGCCGTCGCGCTGGCCGCTGGGTCGGGGGCCGGTTCGGAGCGCGAGCGGACATGCGGAGCCAATCGTCAAGATCGCTCGGAGCGATGCGAAGGCTCCGGCCTGCACGCGATGCGCTCAGCGCTCCGCGGGCGACCGCCCGCCGGATCGTTTCTACGTGGCACTGCGCTCGTCGCGCCGCCTGAGTGCAGCTCAGCAGCGGTTCGACATTCGGGCCGGTGTCCGGCTTGCCGTCGGTGCGCAGCATCCGTCCAAGCTCAGCGCGCTCATCATCGTCGAGCTGGTGTGCCAGCGAGAGGACCATGCCGCCCAGCTCGCTCACTCCGTGAACCTCCTGCTCAGGGGCTTCGGAGGCTGGCAGGCGACGCAGAAGGCGCGCTCACCCACGACCATCAGCTGGAAGGATGGCCCCACGGGCTCGCGAACCGGTTCCATGATCCAGCCGGCGGGGTGTGTACCCGGTTCTTGTGCGCCGCAGCCGCTGCAGATCCTCCAGATTCGATCCTCCTCGGGGCCCGGGCGGTCAAGATTGCGTAGCGCCTCCCTCCCGGCCTTGAACAGCACGCGTTCCCATTGCACGACGGCGGACTTGACGCCGTCCGCGTCGACGTGCGGCCGAACGACCAGCTCGGCGAGCCAGTTGCCAGCGTCCATCAGTTCGATCAGAGTCGCGAGGGCCACCGTTTCTGGCGCATCGGTGCGCATGGGAACAATGTATCACGTAATCAGGTGAGAACCACAAATATGTGTTCACATGCGGATACGATGGCGAGCTTGATAGGCTCACCCCTCCATGAGATCGGACACTGCGATCAGCGCCTCGCTGATCAAGCAGGCGAGGATGCGCGCCGGACTCAGCCAGGCGGAGCTGGGCGAGCGCAGCGGCAAGGCGAAGGTGCAGATCGGGCGGTGGGAGACAGGTGTTGTCGCCCCGAGCCTCGACACGCTGCTTGAGCTGCTGCGAGCGTGCGACTTCGATCTGCCGCTGCTGCTTGAGCCTTACCAGCGGGTCGATGACCGCCGGCTGGTTGAGCTGCAGCAGCAGTCCCCGGGTGACCGGGTGGAGCAAATGATGCGCACGGCTCGCAGCAAGCGGGAGGGGCAGTGAAGGGGTGGGGGTAGGGTCGGGGTTTGATCCGCGGGCGGTGCTGGGCGCGTTTCAGCGTGCTGAGGCCGTGTTCGTGGTGATTGGCGGGTTGGCGCGGGTGATTCGCGGCGCCGACGAGATAACCGACGGCGTCGACATCTGCCCATCGCTGCTGGACGCCAACCGCGACCGGGCGCAGGCCGCCCTCGAAGAACTCGGCGCCAAGCTGGTCCCGGCCAGGCGGGGCCGCGGGGCGGGCAAGACCGCCGGGCAGCCCATGCTCGAGTACAACACGATCGCCGGGCCGGTCAAAATCGTTGCGACGCCCGCCGGGGTTCCCCGTGGCTACGCCGCACTGCGGCCTAGCGCGACCATCGAGCACCTCGGCGGCGGCCTGCGACCGTCGGTTGCCTCCACAGCCGACCTAATTACGATGGCAGCCGCGCGCGGCCGCCCGGAGGACCTCGCCCGAGTTCCGCAGCTGCAGCGGATACTCCAGCTTGAGGCCAGCCCCGCCCGGATCGTCGCAACACCCACACCCGGGCGCGAGATGGAAGGACCAACCGTCGAGCCGCCGGGGCGTCAACTCTGAATCTCGACCATGCTCTTGGTGATATCCATCGTTCCACTGCGCAAGGCCCAGAAGCGGTAGTCAACTGTTGTTTTGGTCGGGCAGGGCCTAACCGCAGCGGTCCTAACGGCCAAGAGAAGCCCGGCGATGGGACCGGTCCTTGCTGGTTGCGACAGCGAAACATCTCACGGCGCTTCGCCTCTATTGAGACCGTGACTAGTCGATCGTGATTGACAGCGGCGCCGTTTCGCCTAGGTCAGGCGCCACGGTGTCCAGTGTCCAATGGACCCCATCGGCGGTGTTGGCGCGCAGGCACATCCGGCCGAAGATCGTCGTCAGCCCGCGAGTCCAGACTTCGGTCAGCCATGCGAAGGGCAGAGTGACGGCGATCGCGTCGCTGGTCCGCTCGAGACGACGATCTCCGTCCGGGGCGCCCGT
>WQWK01000236.1 GCA_009785395.1 Conexibacteraceae bacterium | reverse complement strand
TGCTCCCCCATGACCGACGCCGCGAGCTCCGGGGCGGCCGTGAGCAGCATCGCCGGCGCGAGCAAGGTCGCCTCGGGGACGCTCGGCAGCCAGAGCTGGACGCTCTGGTCCAAGCATGGTGAGAGCGGCTCCGCCGCGCTCGAGGATGCCGGCGTGATCCTCGACGGCCACGCCTACGGGATCTGCCCCGGCGCCCCCAACCCGGCCGAGTTCGAGCTGATCGATCCCCCGGGGGGAGGTAACGGGGTCGTGATCGGCGTGATCGGCTACAAGGGGGACGCGACCGTCAAGCTGTCGGTGGCAACCGGCGGATTCAGCACGGGCGCGCTTTACAGCGGCAACACGATCCCGGCCAACGGCACCGGCTTCTTCATCGGCACGCTGCCGAAATCCGCCTGTGACTACCCCTCGCTCGAGCTCAGCGTCAAGGCCCACCGAAACCAGTCCCAGCACGTCCTTGGCTTCGGCACCTGCAGCCCCGGAAAGCTGGTGGCGCTCGCCGGCGGCCACGGCAGCTGGTCCACGAACCCTTAAGCGCACGGACCGTTGGGCCAAACCGGCGCTATAGCACCGGTTTGGCCCAACGGTCCCAACCGCACATCCATTTTACGCCCGCGCGGCGCCCCTCATGAGGACGCGGAACGTGCCGCATAATCGCCCGCGTTCAACGTCGAGAGGGGCGATCAATGAGCAGTTATGTGTCGGATTTAGGGCCGGGCAGCGAGCCCGCGCTGGTCGGCGGCAAGGGCGCGCTGCTCGCGGAGCTCGCAAGGATCGATGGCGTGCGTGTCCCGGCTGCCTTCGCCATAACGACAGACGCCTTCAGGCGGGTCATCACGGAGGACCCCGCAACCAGCGCCCGCATCGACAGGCTGTCCCAGGCGGACCCGGACGACCGGGAGCTGATCCGCGAGCTCAGCGCCGAGATCCGCGAGGCGATCGAGCGGCTCCCGCTCCCCGAGCCGATCGCCGCGCCGATCGTGAGCGCGATCAACGAGCTTGGTGCGAGCGACGCTTACGCCGTGCGCTCGAGCGCCACGGCCGAGGATCTCCCGTCCGCGTCCTTCGCCGGTCAGCACGACAGCTTCCTGAACGTCGAGGGCGTAGAAGCGATCGTCGAGCGCGTGCGCCAGTGCTGGGCCTCGCTGTTCACCGAACGGGCGGTGACCTACCGCCTGCGCAACGGCATCGACCACCGCGACGTGCAGATGGCCGTGATCGTTCAGCGCATGGTCCCGGCGCAGGCGGCCGGCGTCCTCTTCACCGCCGACCCGGTCACCTCCAACCGCAAGCTCGTGTCGATCGAAGCGGTTCGAGGACTCGGCGAGGCCCTCGTCTCAGGCCTGGCAAAACCCGACCTCTACAAGGTGCACGAGGACGAGGTCCTCGACAGAACGGTCGCCGCGCGCGAGCCGGTGCTGACCGACGCGCAGATCCTCGAGCTCAACAAGCTCGGCAGGCACATCGAATCCCACTTCGCTCACCCACAGGACATCGAGTGGTGCCTGGCCGGTGACGCGTTCACGTTCGTCCAGAGCCGGCCCATCACCACGCTCTTCCCGATCCCGGACGCCGGCGACGAGGACAACCACGTGTACGTCTCAGTCGGCCATCAGCAGATGATGACCGACGCGATGAAGCCGCTCGGGCTCTCCTTCTGGCTGCTCACGACGCCGCGCCAGATGCACGTCGCCGGCGGCAGGTTGTTCGTCGACGTCACGCGCGACCTGGCCTCGGCGGCCGGCCGTGCGTCACACATCGCGGCACTCGGCAGGTCCGACCCGCTGCTCGGCGACGCGCTGCAGACGGTCTACGAGCGCGAGGGCTTCGTGCCGACGCTCGACGATCAGGATGATCCGGGCCGCCTCGCCGCTGCTTCGGCGGCCACGGCCCAGCCGCCGCTCGAGGCCGACCCGACGCTCGTCACCGCATTGATCGAGCGGACGCAGACATCCCTCGCGGCGTTGAAGCGCGACATCGACGCACACACCGGTCAGGCGCGCGTGGACTTCATCCGCGCGGACCTGCAGGAGCTGCGGCGACTGCTGACGGACCCGGAGAGCATGCAGGTGATCATGGCGGCGATGCAGTCGAGCTTCTGGCTGAACGAGCACATCGAATCCTGGCTCGGCGAGCGCAATGTGGCGGACACGCTCGCGCAGTCCGTCCCCCACAACGTCACGGCGGAGATGGGGCTGGCGCTCCTGGACGTCGCGGACGCGATCCGCCCGCACGCCGAGGTGGTGGCGTTCCTGGAGAGCGTCGAGGCTGACGGCCTGAGGAACAACGGCTTCCTGGAGGACCTCCCCACGCTCACCGGCGGTCAGGAGGCACGGAATGCGATCCAGGCATTCCTCGTCAGCTACGGGATGCGCTGCACCGGTGAGATCGACATCACCAGGCCACGCTGGAGCGAGAGCCCCGCCACGCTCGTGCCGCTGATCCTCAGCAATGTCAAGAACTTCGAGCCGGGCGCCGCCGGGCGTCGCTTCGAGCCGGGACGCGAGGAGGCTGCGGAGAAGGAGCAGGAACTCCTGCTCCTTCTCCGCAGCCTCCCAGACGGAGAGCAGAAGGCCGCCGAGACCAAGCGGATGATCGATCGCGTCCGGACCTTCAGCGGGTACCGGGAGTTCCCGAAGTACGGCATGGTCAGCCGCTACTGCATCCACAAGCAGGCGTTGCTGGGCGAGGCCGACCGCCTCGTGGCGACGGGCGTCCTGAGTGACAGAACGGACATCTTCTTTCTCACCTTCGAGGAGCTCGAGGCGGTCGTCCGCACGCGCCAGGCCGACGCGGAACTGATCAGCCGGCGGCGGGACGAATACAGTGCATATCAGGCGCTCTCGCCGCCGCGGGTGCTCACGTCTGATGGCGAAACCATCGGCGGGGCATACCGCCGTTTAAATATGAATATTCCGGACGACGCGCTGGACGGACTGCCCGTCTCCGCGGGAACCGCCGAGGGCCGCGCCCGCGTCATCCTGGACATCGCAGAGGCCGATCTCGAACCGGACGACATCCTCGTCACCACCTATACGGACCCGAGTTGGACGCCGCTGTTCGTGGCGATCAAGGGCCTGGTGACCGAGGTCGGGGGCCTGATGACCCATGGCGCGGTGATCGCCAGGGAGTACGGGATTCCGGCCGTCGTCGGTGTCGAGCACGCGACTGACTTGATCCGCGACGGGCAGCGGATCCGCGTGCACGGGACCGAGGGCTACGTCGAGATCCTGTCCTAGCGCGCGTGCCGCGCGAAGAACTCGGCTTCCTGCTCCCCCAGCTGTGTGGCCGGAGGCTCGCCGTGCAGGTATTCGGCGGCGATCGCGCCCCAGTCGGCACCGGCGTGCAGGTTCTCCAGCACGATCCCGACGACACCGTGCATGCGCCGGATCAGAATCGCGTCGGGCGGCACGGTGAACTGGTTGATCTGCTTCTTGAACGCCTCGCGCGCAGCGGCGTCAGGACGGTCGCGGTCGTGTCGGTCCTCGTCGCGCTGCTCGGCGAACCGCCGCGGGCCGGATACCGCATACCAACCGGTCGCGCGGCGCATCATCCGCAGCGCAAACTCCGGCTCGACGATGTCGGCGCGGGCCGCGGGAAGGTAGCCGCCGGCGACCAGCGCGTCCTTCAACCCGGGCGCATCCTGCTCGCGCACCGCCATGGCGATCGCCGCCTCGGCCGTGATGCGGGCGGGCGCGACGTCACGCAGCAGGCCGAAGTCGAGGAACCCGACGCGGCCGTCAGATCGCAGCAGGTAGTTGCCCGGGTGTGGGTCGCCAAGCGCGATGCGGTTGCGGTAGAGCAGCCCGAAGAAGAAGCGGAAAACGACCTCGCCGTAGCGGTCGCGCACTGACTCGTCGGATCGGCGCACGGCCTCGAACCGGTCGCCATCGATGTACTCCGAGACAAGCATCCGGCGGGTCGAAACGTCTGTGTGCACGCGCGGCACCTGAATGAACGGGTGCCCGCGGGTCAGCCGCTCGATCCGCCGCTGGTTCTGCGCCTCGAGCTCATAGTCAAGCTCCTCGCCGATGCGCTCGCGCATCTCGGTGCCGAGCGCCCTGGCATCGAGTCCCGGCGCCAGGCGCTTGATCAGGGGCACCAGCAGCATCGCGTTGCGCAGGTCGGTCTCGACCGCCTCGGCAACCCCGGGGTACTGAACCTTGACGACCACCGCCTCCCCATCCAGCGTCGTGGCCCGATGCACCTGC
>WQWK01000235.1 GCA_009785395.1 Conexibacteraceae bacterium | reverse complement strand
GTGTCCGAGCCGCGGAACCAGTGCGACATCGCGTCGATGGTCCCGAACGTGATCGCGTCGCCACGGTCGCGGTCGAGGTCGATGTAGGTGACACACCAGAAGGTGCCGGCGACAGTGTCGGTGCGCTGGTAGTGCAGCTCATAGGAGTCATCGGACTCGAACGCCTGGCGTGAGCTCCACCATCTGCAGAGGCGCTGGCCCTCGATCGTGCCGTCGTCGGCGGCCGGGAGCCGCACGCCGTCGTTCTCGTAGGCCTTCCACAGGAAGCCCTCGGGGTCGGAGCGCTGGAAGTGGACGGGGATGTCGAAGTGGCGCGTGATCAGGTTGGCGAGCCGGTGCGCCGCCATCTCGTAGGAGATGTAGAAGGTCTCGCTGATGTCCTCGACCGAGATGTCCTCGTTGCGCTTGGCCTCGGCGAGCACCTGCAGGACCGCGCGCTCGGGGGCGAGCAGCGCGCCGGCGAAGTAGTTGGCCTCAACGCGCTGGCGCACGTACCCCTCGAAGTCGACCGGCTCGGTGTGTCCGAGCGCGAAGTGGCCGAGCGTCTGCGCGATCACCGAGCGCGACGAGCGCTGGCCGCCGGCCGCGTTGCGCTGCGGCACGTACACCACGCGGCTCGCGCGGTCGGTGATCGAGCGGGTGGAGGGGGGGAGGTCCTGCACGCGCGCGATCTCGAAGCCGAAGTACGCCGCGACGTCAGCGAGGTGCCGCTCCGACACCGACGCCGGACCCGCGTAGCCGACCGCGTCGAGCGCGGCGGTCGCGGCGGTCTCGATCTCCTCGAAGTAGTTGTCGCGACGGCGCATCTCATCGCGCATCGCGGCGTTCGCCGCGCGTGCGCCGAGCATGCGGGCGGCGGCGTCGGCGGCCACGATTGCGGCGTTTGCAGGCGCCCCGGGTGTGCCGGAGCGGCTGGCCTCCTGCAGTCCCTCGAACAGCGCGACGATGTGCTCGAGCGCGGTGACATCCAGCCGCGCAGACGCCTTCAGGTACGGCAGCCCCAGGGCTCGGTAGCGCGGCTCCTCCTGGATCCTGGCGAGCGCGACCTCGAGCTCCGCGCGCCGGCTCGGCGCCTCGGTGGAGAGCAGGTCCGCCGGGCTGCAGGACAACGCTGTGGCGAGGCGGTTGACCGTCGAGAGCCGGGCCTCGCGGTGCCCGTTCTCGAGCTGGGAGAGGTAGGACTCGGAGTGGCCGACGGCCCTGCCGAGCGTCGCGAGCGTCAGGCCCGATCGCTTGCGCAGATGCCGCAGGCGCTGCCCGAACACGAGCGGATCGAGAGATTCTGAGGTCGTCATGCCTGAAAAGTTTTCCAGTTCTTTGTCTAATTGGCAAGACCCGCGAAAGTTTTATTGGACAGCTTGCCGGATCTATGAGAAAAATCCTCATATGTCTATACACGAGCTTGTTTCTGTCTCGGAGGACGCCACCTACGCCGAGCATCCGGCTGCCGGTTCGATCCTGACGCCCGGAGCTGTCGATTTCCTTGTCGCGCTGCACCGCAAGTTCGATCCCGTGCGGCGCGAACTGTTGCAGGCCCGCGTCTCTCGCCAGCGTCGCTTCGACGCCGGCGACCGCCCCAACTTCCTGAGCTACACGATTGACGTGCGGTCGGCCGGATGGAGCGTCGAGCCGGCGCCGCCCGCGCTCGCCGACCGGCGCGTCGAGATCACCGGCCCGGTCGATCGCAAGATGATCATCAACGCGCTCAACTCCGGCGCCAAGGTGTTCATGGCGGACTTCGAGGACTCGAACGCCCCGACCTGGGACAACGTCATCAGCGGCCAGGAGAACCTGATCGACGCCGTCCGCGGGACGATCGAGCTGACCACCGCTGAGAAGCAATACAGGCTGCGGGAAGACGGCGAGCTCGCGACGCTGGTCGTGCGCCCCCGCGGCTGGCACCTGGTCGAGAAGCACTTCACGGTCGACGGCGAGCCGGTCTCGGCCAGCCTCTTCGACTACGGGCTGTACGCGTTCCACAACGCGCAGGCGAGCCTCGACCGCGGCTTCGGCCCGTACTACTACCTGCCGAAGCTGGAAGGCCACCGCGAGGCGCGTCTCTGGAACGAGGTCATGCGGTTCACCGAGGAGACGCTCGAGCTGGCTATGGGCACGGTCCGTGCAACCGTCCTGATCGAGACGATCACGGCGGCCTTCGAGATGGAGGAGATCCTCTACGAACTGCGTGAGCGCATCACCGGCCTCAACGCGGGACGCTGGGACTACATCTTCAGCATCGCCAAGCGTTTCCACAAGGACCCGGCGTTCATGCTCCCGGACCGGGCGACGGTGACGATGACCGTGCCGTTCATGCGGGCGTACACCGAGCTGCTGGTGAAGACCTGTCACCGCCGCGGCGCGCACGCGATCGGCGGGATGGCGGCCTTCATCCCCAACCGGCGCAAGCCCGAGGTGACGGCCGCGGCGCTCGCGAAGGTGACCGAGGACAAGCGGCGTGAGGCCGGCGACGGATTCGACGGCACCTGGGTCGCGCACCCTGACCTGGTCCCGACCGCGATGGCGGAGTTCGATGCCGTGCTCGGCAAGCGGCCGAATCAGCTCGGACGCCAGCGGCCCGAGGTCAACATCGGCGCGCGCGAGCTTCTGACCGTCAGCCGGCCGCTCGGCAGCATCACCAAGGCGGGCCTCGTGAATAACGTCGACGTCGGCCTGCGCTACATCGCGTCGTGGCTGTCAGGTGTAGGCGCGGCGGCGATCCACGACCTGATGGAGGACGCCGCCACCGCCGAGATCAGTCGGGCGCAGGTGTGGCAATGGGTCCACAACGAGGCGGTCGTTGAGCCCGAGGGCATCGTCGTCACGCGCGAGTGGGTACGGCGCCTGATCGACCAGACGATCAGCGACCTCGCCGGCCAGTACGACCCGGATCTGCTCGCCAAGGTCCGGCAGATCTTCGAGGAAGTGGCACTCGCCGACTCGTTCCCGCCGTTCCTGACCCTGCCCGCCTACGAATTCATTTGACACTGAGAGGAACACGATTCACCGATGAGCACCCTGTATGAGATCGCAGCCAAATCCCTGGAACGTGATTGGGCCACCAACGAGCGCTGGGCTGACGTCGAGCGCAGCTATGACGCGCTCGACGTCGTGCGTCTGCGTGGCTCGGTCCCGGTCGAATACAGCCTCGCCACGCGTGGCGCCGAGCGCCTGTGGGAGCTGATCCACACCGACAACTATGTCGCCGCGCTCGGCGCGATGACCGGCGGCCAGGCTGTCGAGATGGTCAAGGCCGGGCTCAAGGCGATCTACCTGTCAGGCTGGCAGGTCGCGGCCGACGCGAACCTGTCCGAACAGGTCTATCCCGACCAGAGCCTGTACGCGGCCAACAGCGTGCCCGCGGTCGTGAGGCGGATCAACAACGCGTTGCGTCGCGCCGATCAGATCGAGTGGGCGGAGGCCGTCGACGCTGACCAACATGACCCGCACCGCCAGTGGCTCGTCCCGATCGTGGCGGACGCGGAGGCAGGCTTCGGCGGCGCGCTCAACGTCTTCGAGCTGATGAAGCAGATGATCGAGGCTGGGGCGGCCGGCGTGCATTTCGAGGACCAGCTTTCCTCGGAGAAGAAGTGTGGCCACATGGGCGGCAAGGTTCTCATCCCGACCGGGCAGCACATCCGCACCCTGAGCGCCGCCCGCCTCGCGGCGGATGTGCTCGGTGTGCCCACGGTCATCGTCGCGCGCACCGACTCGCTCGGAGCGAACCTGCTGACCAGCGACGTCGATCCGCGCGACCAGGAGTTCCTGACGGGCGAGCGCTCTCCGGAGGGCTTCTACTACGTGCAACAGGGCATGGATCAGGCGGTCGCTCGCGGACTCGCCTACGCGCCGCACGCGGATCTGATCTGGTGTGAGACCTCGACGCCCGACCTGGACGACGCGCGCGTGTTCGCGGAGCGGATCAAGGCCGAGTACCCGGACAAGCTGCTCGCCTACAACTGCTCGCCTTCATTCAACTGGCGCAAGCACCTGGACGACTCGACGATCGCGCGCTTCCAGCGCGAGCTCGGCGCGATGGGATACGCGTTCCAGTTCGTCACGCTCGCCGGCTGGCACGCTTTGAACGAGTCGGCGTTCCGGCTCGCCCGCGGCTACGCCAACCACGGCATGACGGCCTATGTCGACCTGCAGCAGAGCGAGATGAAGCTCGAGCAGCTCGGCTACACCGCCACGCGCCACCAGCGCGAGGTCGGCGCCGGTTACTTC
>WQWK01000234.1 GCA_009785395.1 Conexibacteraceae bacterium | reverse complement strand
GCGGCGATCCGGATGGCGCGTGATGCCGGCTACACCGCGGTGATGTCGCACCGCTCCGGCGAGACCGAGGACGTCACGATCGCCGACCTGGCGGTTGCCACCGGCTGCGGTCAGATCAAGACCGGCGCGCCGTCGCGCACCGACCGTGTCGCCAAGTACAACCAGCTCCTGCGGATCGAAGAGGCACTCGGCTCCGACGCCGAGTATCCGGGGCGCAAGGCCTTCGCGGCCGCCAACCGCTAGCAAGACGGCTGCGACGGATGTTGCAGCGCATGAAGGATCCTGTGCGGGAGGAAGGAGTCCTGCGGCGGCGAACAAAGAGTTCAGGGGATGCCGCCCTCAAGTCACACACAACGCCTGCCGAGGTCCCGGGCCAGCTGGGACCGGAGGCTGCGGCTCGTGATGTTCATCGTCTTCGCGCTCGTGTGCTGGGTTGGGCTGAAGGCGGGACTCGCGCTGCTCGCCGCCCGCAGCCAGGCGGCGCAGGAGAGCAGCCTCGTCGCTTCGCTGCAGCGCCAGCACCGTCAGCTGGCCGCGCAGGAGAAGGCGCTGCACCAGCCCGCGACGATCATGCGCGACGCGCGCCAGCTCGGGATGGTGCGGGCCGGTGAGCGCTCGTACGTCGTTCTCGGGCTGTCCAAGCACTGACGATCGCAGCAGCGCGCTCCGGGTGAGGGTCGCGCGGCCCTGATGGCTTCAGATTTCGACCTGCTGATGGGCCTCTGGGAGGACGGCCAGCGCCGTGTCGCCGCCGCCGAAGGCGCCGAGGGACGTGCGCTCGAGCGTGTCGTGGCCGAGATCGTGCTGGACCTGCGCCGCCGCCTCGGCGGCAAGTTCACGACCGATGAGCTGGCCGAGTACTACCTGCGCGAGGGGACCGACTGGTGCTTTCAGATCGCGTACAGCACCGCTCCGGGCTCACCGGAGGCGTGGGACGTCGGCACCGTCGCCGGCGCCGCCTTCGCGCGGTATGTCCGCCGGGCGGTTGACTGGGGCGGTGGGGTGAGGCGCGAGCAGTTGGACGAGTGAGGCCTGGGCCGGTCGGTCCGGCCCGGCACGGGCCGGGCCGAGCGGCGCTGGGGTCGGCGGGCGCCAGCGGCGCCCGCCGACCCCAGGCCGTCAGTCGTCAGCGTCTTCGGAGTCGGCTGACTCCTCGGCGCCGGCGCGGCGGATCACGATCTGATCCTCCTCGATCGACACCTCGACGGGCCGGTGACCGGCCCAGTACTCGGCGTACACCGGATCGTCCTGCACGGCGGGATCGAGCCAGAGGCCGATGCCCTCGTCGCCGTGGTCAAAGGTCGCCTCGAGCGGGCCGGCCTTGGCCTTGCCGCGCGTGGCACGCCCGCCACGCCGGCCACGCCGGCGCTTGGGCTTTTCAGCGTCTTCATCGGCCTCCTCCTCGGAGGCCGCCTTGGCCGCGGCTTCCGCCTCGGCCTCAGCCTCAGCGTCGAGCTCGGCAGCGATCAGAGCGTCGTCCTCGGCACGCAGGTCGATCTCGTCGTCAAAGTCGGCGAGTGCGACGGCGGTGTCTGGGTCCGCGTCTGGCTCCAGCGCCTGTTCGCGCTTGAAGGCTTGGATCTGTTGGACTGTGACCTCGAGCTGATGCGCGATCCAGGCGTCGGTGCGCCCCTGGCGCACCCAGCCGCGGATCCGGTTCAACTCCGGTCGTAAAGATCTTCTTGGCATATGAGTGGCGCAGGATACCGCGAGATCGGTATTGTCGGCACGGGGCTTCCTGCCCGGGGGGCGCAGACAAGGAGAAAAGGATGCTTGTACTCACACGGAAGGCGAATCAGAGCATCATGATCGGAGACGACATCGAGGTGTCGGTGCTCGCGATCGTGGGGGAGAAGGTCCGCATCGGGATCCAGGCGCCGCGTGACGTGCCGGTGTTTCGCAAGGAGGTCTACTTGGAGATCCAGGACGAGCACCGCGCCGACACGGCGGAGCCGGAGAGCGTCACCGAGCTGTAGCTCAGGCCAGCAGCAGATAGAGGGTGGCGAACATCGCCACCGTCACGAGCACGGCCGTGAGGATCAGCGACAGCACGAGCACGTAGAAGCGCATCGAGCCGCGCTTGCGCTCGCGGGCGTGCCAGCGCTGGCGTGAGCGCCTGTCGGCATCGCGCTGCTGCCGCTGCCGCCGCTGCTCCTCGATCTCGCTCTGCTCACGGAACTCCTGCTCGAGCTGCGCGAGGCTCTGACGCATCTTCATCGGCGACATCCAGGGTCAAAGTTAGCGATAAACCAGAAAATCAGCGCACCAGCTTCCCCTCGTAGACGGAGACGAAGTGCAGGTAGTTGTCGGCGATCTGTGTCGCCGCCTCGTCACGTGACAGAGACTCGTCCAGAAATCCCTTGAGCGCGTCCCACCAGATCGAACGGCCGATCGCGAAGCCGATGAAGCCCTCGACGGGGGCGGCCTGCTCGAGCCACTGCTCGACCTTTGCGGTCGAGGCGCCGCGGCCGAGCAGCACACAGGTGACGCCCTCGCGGCCGGGGCCGGTGCGCGCCTGACGCGCGAGCATGTCGGCGTCCGACTGCTCGTCGAGCCCCTCGATCTTCCAGATGTCGACCTCGATGCCGGCGCTCTGGATGTCCTCGATCGCGCGGCGCATCAGTTCCGGGCGCAGCTCGGAGTCGTAGCGCTCGGCATTGCCGCCGACCGACTCGAGCTGCGCGTCGGTCCCTGGCACCAGCAGCTCGAACAGGAACTTGCGATCGTGCTCGTGCAGCCAATCGGAGAGCCGCTTGAGCTTGGCGAGCTGCCGCGCGTTCATCTCGCTGTCGGGATCGTCCGGGTTGTAACGGACGAGCACCTTCGAGAAGTTCGGGTTGAAGCGCAGGATGTGCGCGGCGAAGTCATCGCCGTACTGGAAGTCGAACTCGTCCTGGCCGGAGATCTCGACGGGCATCGCCAGCTCGAGGCCGTGCTCGCGGGCGCGCTCCGGAATATTCGACCCGAACTGCTCGTCGACGAGCACGCCGGTGGCGCCCGCCTCGGCGCCCCTCCGCACCGCCTCGAGCATGCCCTCGAAGATCAGGCGCTTGGAGTCGGCGATGGTGGCGGTCTCCTCGGGCGTCGGATCGCCCTGGATCCCGAACATCTTCTTCTGGAAGGAGCCGCGATGGTCGAACGCGAGGATGTAGAGCTTTCCGCTGTAGCCGAGTGCCATTCAATCCGCCTTTGTCGGGTTCGGGGGGACAGGGTGCCGGGTTCGGGGGACAGGGTGCCGGGTTCGCAGGGACATGTTCCGGGTTCGCAGGGACGGGGTTGCCGCCAGTCAGTCCTGCACGGAGCCTACTGCGCGACAGTTGGCGGCGTGAAGGCCCCGTGCAACTCCTTTTCTGACCGCTTTACACTTGTGGGTTGTGAGCGCGGGAGGACCTGATCTGTTCGTCGTCTGCAAGAACTGCGGATCCGAGGTCAGTCCGTACATCACCGAGTGCCCGTACTGCGGCACCCGCCTGCGCAAGCGGGCGCCGAAGATCGACCGCAACGGCCGCATCGCCGAGCAGCGCCGCCGCCGTCCGGTGACGCCGTCACTGCCGCGCCTGCGCCGCGGGGAGATCCCGGGGATCCTGCACGAGTCGCACCCGTACGCGACGATCGCGCTGGTGCTGCTCGGTGTCGCCGGCTGCCTGGTCTGGCGCACGAGCGCCTTGAACCTCGGCCAGATCACCGTCGCCGGCAGCCCCGGACACCAGTGGTGGCGCGTGTTCACCGCGGCGTCCGTCTACGACAACACGGGTTATGCGGTGATCGCCCTGCTGGTCATCGCGATCTACGGGTCGCTGCTGGAGCGCCGCCACGGCTCTGTGATGGTGATCGCGCTGGCGCTGATCGGCGGAGCCGGCGGGATCGCGCTCGCCGCGCGCGAGAGCACGAGCTTGTTCATGGGCGGCAACGGCGCGGCGCTGGCGCTGCTGTGCGCCTGGGCGGTGCCGGACCTGATCCGGCTGCTGCGCAAGCACGACTACGACGGCGATCTGCTCGGCACGGGCGTACTCGCCGCGGTGATGGTTCTGATGCCCGTCGCCGCCCCGAGCGCGAGCTGGATCGCCGCCGGCGTCGGCGTGGTCGTGGGACTGGCCCTCGGCGGCCTGCTGACGCGCATCCATCACGGTTCATGAGCTTCTCCGACGCCGAAATCGACGCCGCGATCGCAGCGTTGAGCGACCCCGGCCGCCTCGGCGCCGCCCAGGACATCGTCACCCGCGCCGCGC
>WQWK01000233.1 GCA_009785395.1 Conexibacteraceae bacterium | reverse complement strand
CTATTGCGCGGCGCTGATGCGCTGGCGCGAGGCCGAGGCGCTGGTCGGCGCCGAGGATCGCGCTCACGCAGCCGCCGTGGCCGCACAGGCGCTGGCCGTGGCCGACCGGCTCGGCGCCGGCTGGCTGGCCGGCGAGCTTCGCGGCCTGGCTGCACGCGCCCGCCTGGACCTCGCCGGCGCCGCTGGCGGAACGGGCGGTGGCCGCACCGGCGATTCCGACGGCGCGGGGGCCACCAACGGCTCGGCCGCCACCGGCGGTGCGGACGGCGCCGAGATCCCATTCGGGCTCACCCCCCGCGAGCTGCAGGTGCTGGCGCTGATCGCCGAGGGCGCGACCAACCGCCAGATCGGCGCCTCCCTCTACATGGCCGAGAAGACCGCCAGCGTCCACGTCTCGCGGATCCTCACGAAGCTCGGCGTCCGCAGCCGCACGCAGGCGGCCACGATGGCCCACCGCTTGCACCTGGCCTAATCGGGCCCAAATCCGGCGTAATCCCCCGCAAACGCGAATGGACCCACATCTGGCGCGTCCGGCGCTAGCATTCTCCGTGTTATGGAGTTTGGGAGGGCTCCTCTGCGGAACCAGCGGCTTGCAGGCATGGCCGAATTCGCAGGCATGGGCGAATGAGCATGTGCAACGTGCTTGCCGTCCTCGGCGACTCCGAGGACCAGATGTGGGAGACCTTCGATGCGGCGGTCTCACTGGCCGAGGCGGAAAACGCGCGGCTGACACTGGCAAAGACCTGCTGCCCCGGACAGACCTACGTCTGGATGACCCCGTTCGCGTGCGGCGGAGCCTATGTACCTCCGCCGCAGGGCCCGGAGGAGGTCAACAGAACGCTCGCGCGCGTGGTCGCGCGCGTGCCGGCCGATCTGCCTGTCACGACGCTGACGCTCGGCGCCGACACCCAGCGCTGCCTGATCCGGCTCCTGCGCGAGGGGCGCTACGGGGCGCTGGTCGCGGAGGCCGACCTGCTGAAGCACTGCCGCAGACTGCGGCGTGAGCTGCGCCGCAACGAAATCCGGGGCGTTCCGGTACCACTGGCTATTGACGAGTTTTCATCTGGCGATAGGATCGCGGCTCGCTTTACGTCGAGTACGCACACGGAGGGTGGATCACCAGATGAAACTCAGATCACTGAAGGCTTGGGTCGCGGGAGGATCAGTCTGCGGCCTGATGGCGCTCAGCGCCTCGCCGGCGCTGGCCGCCGGCGGTAAGCAGAAGGTCAGCGGCGGCATCGACGCCGCCGCGATCCCGGGGGCGAAGGTCTTCGGTAACACGCCGGCGAGCACGCCGGAAACCGTCGCCTTCATCTTCAAGGAACGGAACATGGGCCAGCTCGAGGCCAAGGTCGAGAGCGGCTTCAGCCCATATCTCTCCGTGAGCCAGTTCGCCGCCGAGTATGGGCAGCCGGACGCAACCGTCAACGCGCTCGCGAGCTATCTGGCGGGCTACGGCATCGCATCCAGCGTGTACGCGAACAACGTCGACGTCACCGCCAACGGCACCGCGGGCGAGTTCGACAAGGCGCTGTCCGTGAGCCAGCAGCAATATCAGACCCCGGCCGCCAAGCACGGGGGCGCCACGCTCCCGGCGCAGACGTTCCACGGGGTCTCGAGCCAGCCCTCGCTGCCGTCCGCGATCGCCCAGAACCTGACGGCGATCCTCGGCCTCACCAGCTACGCGCCGTCGGTCAGCAACGCCAAGCGCGCCAGCGCGTCGGTCACGGCGCACGCCAAGGCGGCGGCGGGCTCCTCAGACCCGAGCGCGTGCGTGGCGGCCTCGGGCCTGCCGAACGACTGCAACCTGCCGTCCGACTTCGCATCCGAGTACGGGCTGAACTCGCTGTATGCGCGCGGTGCGACGGGCCAGGGTCAGACGCTGGGCATCATCACGCTGGCCACCGCCGATCCCGGCGCTCCGCAGTACTACTGGAGCAACATCGCCGGTGTCAACCGCACGGGCACGCTGACCTACGACAACGTCGACGGCGGCGCCGGCGCGGTGAGCTACGCCGGCGGCAGCGGCGAGACCGACCTCGACATCGAGCAGTCGGGCGCGCTTGCGCCGGGCGCGAACGTCGTGGTCTACCAGGCGCCGAACACCGACCCCGGGTTCATCGACGCATTCTTCACCGCCGCCACGCAGGACACCGCCGGTTCGGTGTCGACCAGCTGGGGCGAGGCGGAGACGCTGTTCCAGGCCCAGCAGGCCGAGGGCAGCGAGGCGTCCGGGTACGCGACCTCGTTCGACGAGGCGATGCTCGAGCTCGCGGCGCAGGGCCAGGCGAGCTTCGTCGCATCGGGCGACAACGGCGCCTATGACGCCAACGGCGAGTTTTCCGGCACCGATCAGCCGACGAACCTGTCGGTCGACAACCCGTCGGACAGCCCCTACACGACCGCCGCGGGCGGCACCACGCTGCCCTGGAGCGCCGACCTCGGCCCCTCCGCCGACGGGACCACGGATGTCACGGTCGACGTCCCCAACCAGCGAGCCTGGGGCTGGGACTACCTGTGGCAGCCGATCGCAGCGCTCAACGGCATCGACGAGCTGACCGCGGCGGAGGCCAACATCGGCGGCAGCGGCGGCGGCTTCAGCACGATCGAGCCGACGCCGAGCTACCAGCAGGGCGTGTCCGGCACCAGCAGCTACTCGGCGGTGCCGTACCTCACACCCACCGACTACACGAACGAGTACGGGATCAATCTCCCGATCGCGTGGACGCTCAACCCAACCCCGTCGACCATCACCGGCACCGCCGCGGGCCGGGCGATGCCGGACGTGTCCACCGACGCCGACCCGTACAGCGGTTACATCCTGTACGCGCCGAGCTCCGCCGGGCAGGACGGGATCGCCTCGGCGACCCAACCCGGCTGGGGCGGCACGAGCTTCGTAGCACCGGAGCTGAACGGCTCAACTGCGGTGATCGACTCGCTGCTCGGCCACCGGGTCGGCTTCTGGAACCCGTCGATCTACAGGTTCGCGCAGTCCGGAGGCTCGCCGTTCAAGGCGCTCGGCGCTTCGGGCACCGGCAACGACAACCTCTACTACACGGGCACACCCGGGGCGCTGTTCAACCCGGGCACCGGTCTCGGGATCCCGAACTTCGGGAGGCTCGCGGCCGACTTCGGCTCGGGCAGGTAGCTAGCTGAACCGCAATATCCGCAACGCGGAGGTCAGCACCACCGCGTCAGCAGCGAGGAGCCGGTCGAGGTCGACCGGCTCCTCGTCGTATTGCAGCCGCCGGCGACCGATCCCGGGGAGCAGGCGGCCATCGCTGCGCGGTGAGACCAGGTGGCCCTGCTCCTCGATCAGGACGTTCGCCCACGAGGCCTCGAGCACACAGCCGTCGCCGTCGACGAGCAGCGGCAGTGCGCCGTCGGCCGCCGCGGCGAGCGCGTCCAGCAGGCGCCGGTCGGCCCATTTGTGCGGCCCCAGGCCGTCGCGCAGCGTGAACGGCGCGACGCCTGTGTATGAGGGGGCCGCGCCCAGCGGGGCGCGGCCGACGCTCACAGTCCCGTCCGGCGTGAAGCTCACGCGCAGGCGCCCGTGATGGCCCGACGCCCGTTCGCGGATGCGGACAGCGAGGTTCGACGGCGGCTCGATCCCGTACAGGACGCGGGCGCTCTGATCGAGCCGCCCCAGGTGCGCCTCCAGCGCCGGGCAGGCGCAGCCGTCCACGCGGATCGTCTCGAAGATCCCCAGCGCCGGGTCCGGCCGCGGCCCGTAGTCGAGCGCCTCACGCGCGGGCGCACATGGCATCCCGAGGCTCATTCGACAGCCACCGTCGTGCCGATCGCGGCCGCCACGGGCCGTGCCTTGACAAGTGTCTCCTCGAGCTCGGCGCGCGGGTCCGAGTCGGCGACGATGCCGCCACCGACGCCGAGCCACAGCCGCCCGTCGGCCAACTCGAGCGTGCGGATCGCGACGTTCAGCTCGAGCCCCGCCAGCGGGCTCGCGTAGCCGATCGCGCCCGTGTAGACCTCGCGGCCCGTCGGTTCGAGCTCGGCGATCACCATCAGCGACTGTACCTTCGGCGCCCCCGTGACCGAGCCGGGCGGGAAGGTCGCGCGCAGCAGCTGCGCGTCGCCGATGTCCGGACGCAGGCGTCCCTCGACGTTGGTGACCAGATGCCAGAGTCCCGGGCGCGCCTGCGCGGTGGCACGGCGCGGCGCGGTCACCGAGCCGTACTCGCACACCCGGCCGATGTCGTTGCGCATCAGGTCGACGATCATCACATGCT
>WQWK01000232.1 GCA_009785395.1 Conexibacteraceae bacterium | reverse complement strand
GGCTTCGCGCAGATGTTCATGGGCATGGACGCGCTGGTGGTGCAGCTGCTCGCGCACCGCGCACGCAAGCTGGCGCGCAAGTGGGGCGGCCAGTGCATCGTCTTCATCGACGAGATCGACGCCGTAGGTCTGCGTCGCCAGTCACTCGGGACGAGCGCGACGACCGAGCCCTCCGGAGCGACGCCGAGCTCCGTCCATGACTTCCTCTTCTTCGGCCCCAACGGGTCGCTCACCCCGACCGGGGACATCGTGATCGAGACCCGCCAGTGGCGCGACCAGCTGTTCGCCGCGCGAGCGGCCAGCGAAGCGGCACCCGCCACGGGCCACCTTCTCCAGCGAGTCGCCAGCCGGGTGAACGCGATCTTCCCGGGCGGGATGGGCATGGGCTACCAGGGCCAGGCGCTTAACCAACTGCTCGTGGTCATGGACGGCATGGGCGAGCCGCCGGTCTTCAAGAAGTTCATGGTCAACCGCGTCAACACGTTCCTGGACGCCCTGTTCGTGATCCCGCGACGGGTCGGCAAGCTGCGGCTGCGGGCCGCCACCCCGAAGCCGCGCAAGGAGGAGATCTACTTCATCGGCGCCTGCAACGTGCCGATCGAGGCGCTCGACCCCGCACTCACGCGCCCAGGCCGGATGGGGCGCCACATCTGGTTCCGAACCCCGGACAAGGACGACCGCAAGGACATCTTCGACCTCTACATGGGAAAGGTCGATCACGAGCCCGACCTCGACACCGATCACCGGCGTGACGAGCTGGCGCGGATCACCGCCGGCTACTCCCCGTCGATGATCGAGCAGTGCTGCTCGATGGCGCTGACGATCGCACACGCCGAGGGCCGCCACGTCTTCGCCTGGCGGGACATCGTCGAGGCGATGACGACCGTCGAGTCGGGCACCGCGCAGAACATCGAGTACGTCGAGGAGGAGACTCGCGCCGTCGCGATCCACGAGGCCGGCCACGCCGCCGCCGGTCACATCTACCTCGAAAACGACGTGCTCTCGACGCGGCTCTCGATCCGTAAGCGCGGCGGCTCGCTCGGGCACTACCAATCGATGGAGAAGGACGAGCGCTTCAGCCACTTCCGCGGGCGCGTGATGGGAAGCCTGGTGATGACGCTCGGCGCGATGGCGGCCGAGCACGTCTTCTACGGCGAGAACTCTCAGGGCGTCAGCGGGGACCTCTACAGCGCGACCGCGACCGCGAGCGCGATGGTCGGGATGTGGGGCATGGGCCCCGAGCAGACGCCGATCGCGCTGCGGCCGCCGAAGCGCCTCGCGCCCGGCGAGCAGCCCGAGGCGAAAACACTCGTCAATCAGCGGCTCGCCGAGATCGGCAATCAGATCATGAACCGCGCGTCTGTCGGCTCTGCGTTCACGAGCGATCCGGTCGGCAGTGTGTTGTCCAGCCCGGGCAAGCGCGACTCGGTCGCGGTGCTGCTCGGCCAGGCCTACATCACCGCCTACACACTGATGGCAACCAACCGGGAGGCGATCGAGCGGATCGCGGACGAACTGGTTGCGCGCAAGGAGATGCACGGCGATGAGGTCGTCGACCTGCTCAACAGCGTCGGCCTCGTGCGCCCGCAGATCGACCTCGACGACGACCGAACGTGGCCGACGGTATGACGGTCGACAATCCCGCGACCACGGGTGATCGCCCCACGGTCGGCGCGCCCTCGCGCCCGGCGGCCGAGGAGCTGCGACCGATTCCGGCCCCGCACTCGCAGAAGTTCCGCGTCGCACTGGCGGTGCTGGTCGGCATCGCGCTCGGCGCGCTTGCGATCGCGGTGGCGATCATCGCCCGCGGCGGCAACCGCAATACTGCGGTCGCGTCGGGTCACTGGTCCAGCTGGTCGCCGACCGACCGCGGCGACCAGGGCGTCGCCGAGATCGCCGCTCACATCGCGCCCTTCTACCGCCTGGGCCCGGCGCAGCAGCTCAACGTGGTCACCCCGATCCAGGTGACACAGGCCACCGCGGCCGGGACGACCACCGGCAGCGGCATGACGGTCGCGATCCAGCCGAGCGCGTCCCCGAGCAGCACCTCGTCGCTGTCGCTGCTGAATGGCAAGACGGTCGCCTACAACATCTGCGGCCTCGGAACCAGCAAGTGCCAGCTGCCCGGCACGCCGACCACCAGCCGCATGCTGCTGATGCGGCGCGAGGCGCTCGAGCTCGCGCTCTACACGTTCAAGTACATCAGCGGCAGTGAGAACGTGCTCACCGTGCTGCCACCCGGCAAGAGCGTCAAACCGACCACGACGCATGGTGCGAGGTCGCGGGTCACGGTGGCGGTTCTGTTCATCCGCAGAGAGCTGCAGCCGTTCCTCAACGTCCCGCTCGGCAAGACGCTGCAGGCCTACCCGCCGGACGTTCCCGAGCTTTCGCTCTGGAGCAAGACGCAAGAGGCCGGGCTGGTCGACCAGGTCACGGCCAACGGCCTGTTCTCCTCCCAGGTCAAGTCGCTGCAGGTGGGCGGCAACGTGCTGGTGCTGAGCCCGCTGCCGCCGCAGTGAGCGCCCGCACCCCCGCAGTGAGCGACGGCGCCCCCAGCGCGACCGTCACCGCCCTGCACACGGCCGCGATCAAGGGAACGCGGCTGCGCAGCGTCGCGAGCATCGAACTGGACGAGCGCGGCGCCGCGGGCGACCGCAAGTTCTTCCTTGTCGACGAGCGGGGCCGTATGGTCAACACCAAGACCTGCAGAGACCTGCTGAAGGTGAGCGCCAACGTCGAGGACGGCCGGCTCAGGGCCGAGTTCCCGGACGGCACCGTGCTGGACGGCGAGGTGGCACTCGGTGAGGACGTTCCCGCGCGGTTCTACTCGCACACGCTCTCCGGGCGGGTCGTCCAGGGCGAGTGGTCGCGGGCATTCTCCGACCTCACCGGGCACAACCTGCGGCTGCTGGCGGCCGGATCCGCGGTCGACCGCGGCGCCAAGGGCGCTGTCAGCCTGATCTCGCGCGGCTCGCTGCGGCGCCTCGGCGAGCAGGCGCAGAGCGACCCCGTCGACGCCCGCCGCTTCCGCATGCTGATCGAGGTGGACGGCGTCGAGCCCAACGCCGAGGATCTTTGGATCGGGCGCCCGATCGAGGTGGGCGAGGCCCTGCTGCGGTTCGACGGCAACGTCGGGCGCTGCCTGGTCACGACGCTGGACCCGGAAACGGGCGCGGTCACGCTGCCAACGCTCGATCTGCTGCGGGAGTACCGTGGCGATACCGAGTCCACGGAGCCGCTGCCGCTGGGCGTTTGGGGCCGGGTTCTGCGCGGCGGCACGGTGCGTGTGGGCGACGCGTTGCGGTTCGCGCCAGGCGAGCGATGAGCGCCGGCGAGCCGCCCGGCGGGCCGAGCGTCGAACCCGCTGGCGAGCCGCCCGCCGAGTCACGCGTCGCGGTCGCGATCGCGGACCACGTCGCCACGGTCACGTTGACAAGGCCCGAGAAGCACAACGCCCTGGATCTACCGATGCTGGACGCGATCAGCGCCGCCGCCGAGCGGCTGTGCGCCGAGCCGGACGTGCGCGCCGTCGTCCTGCATGGAGCCGGCAGGAGCTTCTGCTCCGGTCTGGACTTCCCGGCCGTCGCCGCGGCGGGCGGGCTGGAGGCGTTCAGGGGGGTCCTCGACGAGCCCCCGCCCAACTACTTCCAGCGTGCGGCCTACGGCTGGATCCAGGTGCCCGTGCCGGTGATCGCGGCGGTCCACGGCCACTGCCTCGGCGGCGGCCTTCAGATCGCGCTCGCGGCCGACATCCGGATCGCAGCCGCGGACGCGCGGTTGTCCGTGATGGAGGGCCGCTGGGGCCTGATCCCGGACATGTCGATCACCCGCACGCTGACCCGCCTGGCCGGCATCGACATCGCCAAGGAGCTGACCTTCACGGCGCGCGAGCTGAGCGGCGAGGAGGCCGACCGGCTCGGGCTCGTCACGCGGCTCGCTGAGGACCCGCTTGCCGCCGCACACGCACTCGCGCACGAGATCGCAGCGATGTCACCGGACGCGGTGCGGGCCGCCAAGCGCCTGTTCGACGAGGCCTGGACCGGCTCAGCGCAGGACACGCTCGCGCTGGAGGCCCGCCTTCAGGGCGAGCTGATCGGCAAGCTCCGCGGCTAGCTGATCTCGACTCCGGGGCCAGCTCATCTCGACCCCGCCCCCTATTGCATCACCACCAGCTGCAACCGCACGACCATCTCGGCCATCGCGTACCACAGCTTCTCGTCGTCGTATTCGGTCAAGACCGCCGCGAAGTT
>WQWK01000231.1 GCA_009785395.1 Conexibacteraceae bacterium | reverse complement strand
TCACCAAGGAGTTCTACGGCTGGGACCCGGACAAGCACTTCTATGTTCCCGACGAGGCGCTCGAGCACTGGCGCAGCGCAGCTGCCGAGCGGGCGCAGGCCGAGACCAACTGGAACAACCGCTTCGACGCGTACAGGGCCGCGCAACCCGGCAAGGCGGCCGAGCTCGAGCGGATCGTCACGCTGCAGGGGCCCCCGCAGGGATGGGCCGCCACCGGAGCACCGAGCTTCGACCCGGCCGACACAGCCTCACTCGCCACCCGTGCGGCGTCGGGCAAGACGATCCAGTGGGTGGCCGCGAACGTGCCGGAGCTCGTTGGCGGCTCGGCCGACCTGAGCAGCTCGAACAACACCGACATCGACGGCGGTGGTGACGTCGTCGCCGGCGATTTCAGCGGCCGCAACCTGCACTTCGGGGTGCGCGAGCACGGCATGGGTGCGATCGTCAACGGCCTCGGGTTGCACGGCTTCCGCGCCTACGGCGGCACGTTCCTGACGTTCTCGGACTACATGCGCGGGGCGGTGCGCCTGTCGGCCGTCATGAAGCTGCCGTCGATCTGGGTGTGGACGCACGACTCGATCGGCCTCGGCTCGGACGGGCCGACGCACCAGGCGGTCGAGCATGTCCCGGCGCTGCGGGCGATGCCGAACCTCTCGGTTATTCGTCCCGCGGACGCCAACGAGACGGTGCTCGCGTGGGAGCACGCCGTGAACTCGGAGCAGACGCCGACGGCGCTGATCCTCTCGCGCCAGAACCTGCCGACGCTGGATCCCGCGAGCATCCCCGCCGACGCGGTGGAGAAGGGCGCCTATGTGCTGCGGGACGCCGGTGCCACTGGCACGCAAGCCAGTGGCGCCGCTGAAGCGCTACCGGACGTGATCCTGATCGCGACCGGCAGCGAGGTCCAGCTGGCGCTCGCGGCGGCCGATCTGCTCGAGCCGGACAACATCGCGGCGCGCGTGGTCAGCATGCCGTGCGAGGACCATTTCGCGCAGCAGCCCGCCGAGTACCGCGACCAGGTGCTTCCACCGAGCGTCCGCGCACGCGTGTCGATCGAAGCCGCCTCGACGCTCGGCTGGCATCGGTGGGTCGGCGATCTGGGCGAGACGATCGGCATGCACAGCTTCGGCGCCTCGGGGGTTGCCGAGGACCTCTTCCCACACTTTGGCTTCACACCGGAGCGGGTCGCGGAAGCGGCGCGTGAGGTCGTAAAGCGCGCGCAGTCGAACTGAAAGGACAGTGAGGCCATGAGCACCCTGGCCGATGTGAACCCGCAACTGAAGGCGCTCACCGAGGCGGGCGTGAGCGTCTGGCTCGACCAGCTCGGGCGGTCGCTCGTGGCCGGCGGTGAGCTCAAGCGCATGGTCGAACAGGAGAGCCTGCGCGGCGTCACCTCCAACCCCTCGATCTTCGAGAAGTCGATCCTCGGCACCTCCGACTATGACGACGCGATCGAGGAGATGGCCCGCGCCGACAAGAGCGCGAAGGAGATCTACGACACGCTCGCCGTCGCGGACGTGCAGGCCGCCTGCGACGTGCTCGCGACCGTGCACGAGGAGACCGGCGGCCGCGACGGCTTCGTCTCGCTCGAGGTCGCGCCCGACCTGGCGCGTGACCCCGCGGGGACGCTCGAGTCGGCCCGCTCCTACTGGCACGCGGTCGACCGCGCGAACGTGATGATCAAGATCCCGGGTACGCCCGAGGGTGTCGAGGCGATCGAGCAGGCGATCTACGAGGGCATCAACGTCAACGTGACGCTGCTGTTCGCGGTCGACGCCTACGAGAAGGTCGCGCGCGCGTACATTCGCGGGCTCGAGCGGCGCCACGCCGAGGGCAAGTCCCTCGACGTCAACTCGGTCGCGTCGTTCTTCGTCTCGCGCGTCGACACGCTCGTCGACAAGCAGCTCGGTGCGATCGGTGCCGACGCCGAGAAGCTGCAGGGCACAGCCGCGCTCGCCAACGCGCGCGCCGCGTACGCGCGCTTCATGGAGATCTTCAGTGGCTCGGAGTGGGAGACGCTCGCGGCCGCGGGCGCCGCTGTGCAGCGGCCGCTGTGGGCTTCGACCGGCGTCAAGAACCCGGCCTACCCGGACACCCTGTATGTCGACCAGCTGGTCGCGCCGTACACGGTCAACACGATGCCGCTGGCCACGCTGAACGCGGTCGCCGATCACGGGACCGTCCCTGGCGCGACCGCCCGGCTCGACGCGTCCGCGGAGCTCGCGGCGCTCGCCGCGGTCGGGATCGACATGGCGGCCGTGACCGAGGAGCTGCTCGAGAATGGCATCAAGCTCTTCCAGGACGCGATGAGCTCGCTGCTGGCGGGTATCGACAAGACGCGCAGGGCGATCGTCACCGGCCGCCCGCCGACGATCGATGCGAGCCTGCCACCCGACTTCGAGCCCCACGAGACCGAGCGCATCAGGCGCGCCGTCGCCGACAACGTCGCCGCGCGCGTGTGGAAGCACGACGTCACGCTGTGGGGGGGACCGGGCGTCCCGGAGATCGACAACAGGCTCGGCTGGCTGAACGTCAGCGAGGCGATGCTCGAGCAGATCCCGGTGCTCACCGGGCTGCGTGACGAGCTCAGGGCGGAGGGCTACACCGACCTCGTGCTGCTGGGCATGGGCGGCTCGTCGCTCGGGCCCGAGGTGATCCGCCGCTCGTTCGGCGATCAAGCCGGCGGTCTGCGCCTGCAGGTGCTCGACTCGACCCACCCCGACGCGGTGCTCGCCGTCGAGCGGTCTGTGGATCTGGCAAAGACGGTCTTCATCGTCTCCTCGAAGTCCGGCGGCACGATCGAGACGCTCTCGCACTACGCGTACTTCAAGGAGAAGGCGAAGCCCGAGCAGTTCATCGTGGTCACCGACCCGGGCAGCCCGCTGGCTGCCCGGGCGGAAGCGGACGGGCTGCGCAAGACGTTCCTGAACCCGAGCGAGATCGGCGGCCGCTACTCGGTGCTGTCCTACTTCGGGCTCGTACCGGCGGCGCTCGCAGGCGTGCCCGTCGACGCGCTGCTGAGCAGCGCCCAGACCGGCGAGCAGACCTGTTCGCACGTGAACGCCGCCGCCGACAACTCGGGGCTGT
The DNA here is from genome assembly GCA_009785395.1 of Conexibacteraceae bacterium. The sequence goes on along the minus strand of WQWK01000231.1, from coordinate 1,169 downwards.
GGCTGGGCGCCACGATCGCCGAGCTGGCGCTGCGCGGGCGCGACAAGCTCACCTTCATCGTCAGCGAGCCGATCGACAGCTTCGGCCTGTGGGTCGAGCAGCTCGTCGCCGAGTCGACCGGCAAGCACGGCAAGGGCATCATGCCGATCGCGGATGAGCCGCTCGGCGCTGCCGATGTCTACAGCGATGACCGCGTGTTCGTCTACATGCGCAACGGCGAGAGCCCGAACGCCGAGCTCGACGCGCAGGTGGACGCGCTCACAGACGCCGGCCATCCGACGCTGACGCTCACGACCGGCGACGGGACCGACCTCGGCCGCCTGTTCTTCATCGCCGAGTACGCGGTCGCGGTGGCCGGCTGGGCGCTCGAGATCAACCCGTTCGACCAGCCCAACGTGCAGGAGGCCAAGGACAACACGGGCAAGGTGCTCGAGTCCGGCACGCAGCCGCAGATCGCGGCCGCCGACGACGCGGCGCTGAGGGCGCTGCTCGGCGTGGAGTCGCCGCACTACGTGGCGATCCTCGCCTACCTGCCGACGCTCGGGCCTGAGAACTCAGGTGTGGACGCTGCGGTTACCGAGTTGCGCGAGGTCATCCGCGCCGGCACCGGGATGGCGACGACCTTCGGCTACGGCCCACGGTTCCAGCACTCGACCGGGCAGGAGCACGCCGGCGGCGCTCCCAACGGCCGCTTCCTGCAGCTCGTGAACGTACCCTCCGGGGAGGCGGCGATCCCCGGCGAGCCCTACGACTTCACGACGCTGATCGATGCGGCCTCGGCCGGCAACCTGCAGACGCTGCGCGCGCACGGGCTCGCGGTGGAGCGGGTCGTGCTGGAGGGTGACCTGGCCACCGCGATCCGGTCACTGACCGCACGGATCGACGGGTTGCTGAAGGCGGTCTGATGGTCGCGGTCGACGACCTCGAAACTGTCGAGAATCCGCTCGTCGAAGGGCTAGAGCGCGCGCCTGTGCGCTCGACGGCGCTCGTGATCTTCGGCGTGATGGGGGACCTCGCGAGCCGCAAGCTCCTGCCCGGGATCTACAACCTCGCGCACGAGGGCGCGCTGCCCGAGCGGATCGCGCTGATCGGCATCTCGCGCAGCCCGATGACCGACGACGAGTTCCGCGAGCGCGCACGCGAATCGATCGACCGCTTCTCACGGCGCC
>WQWK01000230.1 GCA_009785395.1 Conexibacteraceae bacterium | reverse complement strand
TGGCGGCCGCAGAAGGCCGCGACCGAGGCCCGGTACCAGGTCATCGGGCGCTGAACCGCAGCTTCGGCCGGCCAGCGGCCGCTCCGTCCGGCCCGTCAGCGGCTCATCCGTCCGGCCCGCCGGCAGCCGGTTCCACGTCCCGCCGGCCGATCCCGAGCATGGGGTACCCCTAAACAGGGGTCCGCATGTGTGTCGGAACTGTGTGGTGGTGTGTCAGAAGTGTGGAAAACCGCTCCGCTGGGTTGACATTGACACAGAGTCGTCACATGGCGTCACAGTTCTGCAAGACATGCGGAGGCACGTTTGGAGGGGTGGCGCCCCGGAGCCTGCGTGGGTGGGGGCGGGTGTTCGCGGTCGTGAGCGGTGTTTGGGGATGGCATTGACAGCGGCCAGGGTTGCCGGGCGTGCACCTCTCTGCCGCGCTTTTTGACGCTTGCGCTTCTTGCTGGGGATCGCCCGCCGCCGAAGGCTCACGGTGGGCGTGAGCGGCGACCCGGGGACAGCGACGCTTGTGGCGGCGGACGATGCGACCCACGGCGCGGGGCTCACGGTCGTCGGTCCCGGCACCGCCCCGCCGGACCGCCTGGGGCGCACCGCTCGGGCGGCCCAAATCAACACCTCAATCCCGGTGTTGGCATGCCGGGGCGCTGGAGCCGCCCCGAGCGCCCACAGGTCAGGACGGCCACCACCGGCCCCGCGCGCGTGGGTCGCATCGCCCGCCCGCAGTCGTTGCTTCTTGTGCCGGCCTCTCGCGTCCCCACCAAAACGGCTGGGGCGATCCCCAGCCGAGAGCGCTAGCGGTTACAACGTGCGGCAGCTCACCGAGCGCTACACGACCCTGACCGCTGTCAAAGGCAATTTGGCTCGCGGACGCCTCTGGGTCGCCGCCCTGCGCCGGGCCCGGCGGCGGTGACTTGAGGGGTATTCTCGGCGCGTGTTCGACGCGCCGCCACGAGTGCCTGAGCCGCTCGCTCAGCTCGAGCGCGACGTCACCTCGTGCCGCCGCTGCCCGCGCTTGGTCGCGTGGCGCGAGGAGGTGGCGCGGACCAAGCGCCGCGCGTTCATTGACGAGGAGTACTGGGGACGGCCGGTGCCTGGGTTCGGCGACCCGAGCGCACGGATCGTCGTGCTGGGCCTGGCGCCCGCGGCCCACGGCGGCAACCGCACCGGCCGCATCTTCACCGGAGACCGCTCCGGTGACTGGCTGTTCGCCGCGCTGTGGCGGGCCGGGCTGGCGAACCAGCCCCAGTCGGTCGCGCGCGATGACGGGCTCGTGCTGCGCGACTGCTGGGTCACCGCCGCCGTGCGCTGCGCGCCGCCCGCCAACAAGCCGACGCCTGAGGAGCGCGACAACTGCGCCGAGTGGCTGCGCGCCGAACTGGCCCTGCTGGAGGATGTGCGCGTGATCGTCTGCCTCGGCAAGTTCGCCTGGGATGCCGCGATGGTGCAACTGTCAGCCCCGCGGCCTCGCCACAGCTTCGGCCACGGCGTCGAGGCGGCCGTCGGTGATCTCACCCTGCTCGGCAGCTACCACGTCTCGCAGCAGAACACGTTCACCGGCAAGCTCACCGAGCCGATGCTCGACGCGGTGTTCACGCGCGCGCGGCTGTTGGCCGTCTGATTGGGCTAGACAGACCTGTAGGCCGGTCTGATGGACTAGACAGACCTGTCTGTATGGTGGTATCGTTCGTCCATCAAGTAGACAGACCTTTCTGTTTGGAGATGATGCCGATGGCCGTTGCAGCCGCCCAGCAGGTCCGAACCGCTTCGCAGTCCCGGCCGATCCTGGGGCGCCGCGCAGCCTTCGCGCTGCTCGCATCGGCCGCGCTCACACTGCTCGCCTCCTCCAGCGCGCCGACGCCGCTGTATGCGACCTACCAGGCAAGGTGGGGCTTCTCGGACCTGACGGTGACCGTGATCTTTGGCGTCTATGCCGTCGCGGTGCTCATCTCGCTGCTCGTGTTCGGATCGCTGTCCGACCACGTCGGACGGCGGCCGCTGTTGATCGCCGGTCTCGGCTCGCAGGTCCTGGTGATGCTGGTGTTCGCCTTCGCCGGTAACCTCGACGTGCTGCTCGCGGCGCGCGTGCTGCAGGGACTCGCCACCGGTGCGGCGCTCGGCGCGATCGGCGCCGGCCTCGTCGACCTGCACCCGGTACACGGTCCGGTCGCCAGCTCCTCCGCGCTGATGGCGGGGACCGCGACCGGCTCGCTGCTCTCCGCCCTGTTCGTGCAACTGCTGCCTGCACCGACGGAGCTCGTGTTCCTGTTCCTCTCGGCCGTGTTCGCCGCCCAGACGGTCGGTGTCGCGCTGATCGCCGAGACCTCGGCGCGGATCCCGGGGGCCCGGCGTGCGCTGGCGCCGACACTGGCGCTGCCGCCGCAGGTGCGCGGAGCGCTGGCGATCGCGGCGCCGTCGCTGATCGCCGTCTGGGCGCTCGGCGGCTTCTACGCCTCGCTCGGGCCGTCGCTCGCACAGCTGGTGGCCGGCGACCACTCGATGATCCTCGGTGGCGCGGCTCTGTTCCTGCTCGCCGGCACAGGCTCGGCGACGGTGCTCCGCTTCCACCACGTCGAGGCACGGCGCTTCGCTCTGTTCGGGGCGCTGGCGATGATCGTCGGCTCGGCGCTGCTGCTCTGGGGCGTGGCCGCGCGATCCCTTCCGATCTTCACGCTCGGCATCTTTCCCGCCGGCGCGGGCTTCGGCGCCGGCTTCCAGGGCGGCCTGCGCACGATCGTTGCCCACGCCGAGCCGCATCAACGCGCCGGGGTGATCTCGGTCGTGTACGTGATCTCATACCTCTCGCTGGGGCTGCCCGCGATTCTCGCCGGCGCGCTCGTCGTCAACTCGAGCCTGCCGCAGACCGCCGAGGAGCTGGGCGCCGGCGTGATCGTGCTGGCGGCGCTCACCGCGCTCGGGCTCGCCCGCTCGCTGCGCCGTGAGGCGCTCGCGCGGCGCGCCACCGCATGCCCAACCGCCTGATGAGTCAAACTGCGATGGCCATGGCACTTCAGGAGGACGTCAGACGCTCACCCCGCGAGCGGCTGCTCGAGGCCGCCCGCGAGCTTTTCTACGCTGAGGGCGTTCACCGGGTCGGGATCGATCGGGTGATCGAGCGTGCGGGTGTGGCCAAGGCGTCGTTGTACTCGACCTTCGGCTCCAAGGACGGCCTCGTCAGCGCGTACCTCGAGGAGTACCACGAGCGAATCCTGAGCCGTCGCCGCGCTGCGGCGGAGGCTGCAGGCGATCCGGTCTCGGCGATCCTCGCGGTGTTCGACTCGATGGCCCAGGACTTCAAGCGCCCCGATTACAACGGCTGCGCGTTTGTCGGCGCGCGAGCGGAGGAGCCGGCGGGCGGTCTCGTCGACGACGCCACGCGGTCCTTCCGCGCGGACATCCGGGCGCTGTTCTGGGATCTGTGCGCGGAGGCGGGCGCGGCCGATCCCGACACGCTCAGCTATCAGCTTCAGATGCTCTATGGCGGCGGCGGCGAGGCGGCGAAGCTCGACCGCGATCCGGACGTCGCGGCTGCGCAGCGCGCCGCCGTCGAGACGCTGCTGAGAGCATCGTTGTAGCCACGGCCCGCGTAAGCTGCGCGGCCGATGCCCGTCACACGTGAACCGGAGCTGGCCGAACTGGTGATCGCCGACCCGCCGGAGGCCTGGCTGGCGCTGGGGTTCGACGTTGACGATCAGGGCAACATGGACATCGGCGGCGTGCGCGTGCGGCTTGTCGGTGGCGGGTCTGCCGGTGGCGCGTCACGCGATGGCGGGTCCGACCACGCCGGCGGGATCACCGCCTGGTCGCTCGTCCACGTCAACGCGATGGGGTCGATCGACGGGCTGCCGACTCCGGTTCCGCGCGTGCTGCGTCCGCCTCCGTTCAAGACCCACCCGAACGGTGCCACCGGTATCGATCACGTCGTGATCATCACATCGAGCATCGACCGGACCGCCGGCGCGCTCGCGCGGGCCGGCGCAGAGCTCAAGCGGGTCCAGGACTCGCCACGCGGGCGCATGGGCTTTCGGCGGCTGGGGCCGGCGATCCTCGAGGTCGTCCAGCGGGACGACCTCGAGCAGGATGAGGCGCGTTTCTGGGGCCTCACCGTCGTCGTGATCAGCCTCGACGAGCTCGCGCAGCGGCTGGGGGAGCGACTCGGCCCGATCACGGCTGCGGTTCAGCCGGGCCGGCGGATCGCGACGCTGCGCGACGGCACCGGCATCTCGGCGACGCTCGCCTTCATGAGCCCGGAGCCGCCGTGA
>WQWK01000229.1 GCA_009785395.1 Conexibacteraceae bacterium | reverse complement strand
GCCGCATCGTCAAGGATCTGGGTCCGGCCCTCCTCGGTGGTGTAGCCCATGTCCGGGAGTTTGCCCTACTTAGTTGGGGTTCGTACCCGCGGAGGCATTCGCCGCCGCCTGACGGTCTCGCAGCGCCGCGGCGAGGATCCCGTTGACGAACCCGGGCGCCTCCGCCCCGCAGAACTCCTTGGCGGTCTCGACGGCTTCGTTGATCGCGCCCTCCGGCGGGATCGCCTGGTCGCCCGGCAGCAGCTCCGGTCGCGTCAATTCGAGCAGCCCGACCCGCAGGATCGACCGCTCCAGCGGCGCGATCCGCCCAAGCGACCAGCCGCTCGCGTAGCGGCCGATCAGCGCGTCGAGCTCGGTCTGGTGCTCCTTGACCTCGGTCGCGAGCACCCGCGTGAAGCTGTGCACGTCGCGCGGGAAGGTCTCGTCGAGCGGGCGCCCGAGCAGATCGCTCTGGTAGAGCGCCCAGATAGCCGCACGCCGCTGATCGGTGCGGCGCGCCATCAGGCGCGGGACACGTACTCGCCGGAGCGCGTGTCGACCCGCACGCGGTCGCCAATGTTCACGAACAGTGGCACGTTGATCTGCGTGCCGGTCTCGAGCGTCGCGGGCTTGGTGCCGCCGCCCGATGCGGTGTTCCCGCGCAGGCCCGGCTCGGTCTCGGTCACATCGAGGTCGACGGCGCTCGGCAGCTGCACGTCGGCCGGGTTGCCGTCGATGTAGAGCACCTCGACCTCGTCGGAGTCCCGCATCCAGCGCAGCGGGTCCGCCAGCGTCGTCTCCGGAATGGTCTGCTGCTCGTAGGTCTCGGTGTCCATGAAATGCGCGTCGTTCCCATCCTTGTACAGGAACTGCATGTTGCGCACCTCGGTCCGCACCGGCCGGAACTTCTCCCCGGCACGGAACGTACGGTCGATCACGTTGCCGTCGCTCGCGCGCCGCAGCTTGGTGCGCACGAAGGCACCGCCCTTGCCGGGCTTGACGTGCTGGAAATCGACGATCTTGTAGATCGTGCCCTCGACATCGATGTGAGAGCCGTTGCGGAAGTCGGCTGTGGAGATCATGCGGGGCCTGAGTGTAGACGCCGTGAGCGCTGCACCGGGGCTGCTGGTCCGCTAACCAGCAGCCCCGGCAAGACGTCTCGGCGCTCTGGCCCTCAGGGCGCGAACATGCGCAGCGAGTTGTCACCGTCATCGACGAAATAGAGCCCGTCGTTGAACGGCGAGACGGTCAGTCCGAACAGAACGCCGGCGCCGCCAGCCTGGTCGGCGCCCACGGTCGTGACCTGGCCGCCGCGCGGGGAGACCTCGACGATGTTGCCGTCGTTCCCGTTGGCCGCCAGGACGTCACCGTTCGGTGCGGCGGTCGCCCCGAGCGGATCGTTCAGGGGCGGGCCACTGAACACGGTCCGCACGCCGCCGTCGTCTCCATGGGAGCGTCCATGGAACTTCCGGCCTCCGCCAAGCCCCTGGCCTCCACCGTGGCCCTGACCTGCGCCGACACCCCGGCCTGCGCCGACACCCCGGCCTGCGCCGACGCCCTGGCCTGCGCCGACGCCCTGGCCTGCGCCGACGCCCTGGCCTGCGCCGACGCCCTGGCCTGCGCCGACACCCCGGCTTGCGCCGACACCCTGGCCTGCCCCGAATCCCCGGCCTCCGCCGAACCGGAACTCGTGGCCGCGTGACAGCGCGTCGGGAACCGCGACGATGGCGTTGTCCAGCGAATCGGCGACATACAGCGTTCCGCCGTGGCCGACCGCCAGGCCCGTGGGCCCGATCACGAGCGCAGCGGGATCGGTGCGCTCGGGGAAGCCGGTGGCGATCACGCGCTCGTCGAGCAGACGCGGGTGCAATCCGCGAGCCGCGAAGAGGGTCAGGCGGACGACCGTGCCCTCGTTGACGACGTTCGGAGAGTTCGCGACCGTGCCGTTGAGCACGTTGCTCACGAACAGAGTCACGAACGGCCCGTGCTCAACCGCCGTCATGTCCCAGGGGCCGTTGATCGGGCCGCCTGCAATCGTCTCGACCACCTGACCGGCGCTGTTGAGTACGAGCAGGCAACCGGCCTGGGCGGTCGCCGATGTTCCGTCGCTGGTCGGCAGGCTGCCGACGATCACGTAACCCGTTCGGGTCACCGCGAGCGCCGTGGTCAGACCCACTCCACCCGGGCAGGAGCCGCCGAGCGACGACGGATTGATCTGCGCGAACACGGACGCCATGCCGGGCGTGAGGCTGCCGCCGGTGGGCGGGATCTGGACGATCGTGGTGCCCGTGCCCTGCAGGTTGCTGCTGTTGTTGAAGTTGCTGATCAGCAGGTCACCCCGTTGCAGCATTCCCACGCTGCGGGGCACCGTCACGATCCCGTACGGGTTCACGTCGCCGTTGCTCGGGACCGTGCTGGCGATCGGCGGCGGGTTCGGCGTGAACCCGCCGATGAACGGCTGGGCTGCGGCGCGCGCGGCTCCGAATGCAAGCAACGCGCCAAGGCAGCTCAACAGCAGCATCACTGCCCGGCGCGCCCGCAGCAGCGGCAAGCTGCCGCTCCCGGCGCTGACACCAGCGGTGTTTGACATGGGTCGTCCTTCCTTTGGTAGTGACAAACGACTCAGTCAGTAAGACGCCGGTTTTAGGCCAGACCTTCCCAACCGGCAGGGACCTTCACGGGTCAGCCGGCGTTCAGAGCGTGGATGATCTCCCAGAGGTGGCCGTCGAGGTCCCTGAAGTACCCCGAGTAGATGCCCCAGGGACGCTCGTGTGCCGGCGCCGTGACGCGCCCGCCGGCGGCCGCGGCGGCCTCGAGCAGCGCATCCACCGCCTCGCGGCTCTCGACGAAGTGGCCGATGCTGAACCCGTGCCCGTCAACCTCGGTGCGCGACACGTGCGCGTCCTTAGCCAGTTCGCCGGCTGGATAGAGCGCCAGCACCAGGCCATCGTCGAGCGTGAACATCACCACGTCCCCGGCGGCCTGCCCGTCGTCGCCGGCGAATTGGGTGCCGATGATCCCGTCGGTCGCCAGACCGAGCCCTTCCCTGTAGAACGCAAGCGCCGCCTCGAGGTCGGCGACGGCGAGCGTGATCGCGTTGATCCCGGGGCGCATCTCAGTCGACCGTCCGCAGTCCCTTGGGGATCTGCGTCAGGATGCGATTGCCCGCCTCGGTCACGACGACAAGGTCCTCGATCCGAATGCCGAACCTGCCGGGCAGGTACACGCCCGGCTCGACCGTCACGACGGTGCCGGCGCGGAGCGTGTCCTCGGTGCGAAACGAGAGCGTCGGCGCCTCGTGGATCTCCAGGCCGACACCATGGCCGAGCCCGTGGCCGTAGTGCCCCTCGTGGCCGGCGCCGTAGATGATGTCGCGGACCGCCTTGTCAATGGCCTTTGTGTTGCCGCCGGCGCGGACCTCGTCGAGGCCGACCTGTTGGGCGCCGAGCACCAGCTCGTAGGCCTCTCGCGCCTCGGGGCCAGGCTCGCCGACGGCGACGGTGCGGGTGCAGTCCGAGCAGTAGCCGCGGTACCTGGCGCCCCAGTCGATCACGACCATTTGGCCCGGCTCGATCTTGACGTCGCGCGGGGTCGCGTGCGGCAGCGCGCCGTGCGAACCGGCGGCGACGATCGAGTCGAAGCTCGGTGACTCGGCCCCGCGCAGACGCATGTCATGCTCGAGGCTCAGCGCCAGGTCGCGCTCGGTGCGACCCGCCAGACCGCCCTCGAGCAGCGCCTCGAGCGCCGCGTCGGCGATCTCAGTCGCGGCGGTGATGCGCTCGACCTCCTGCTCGTCCTTGACCAGCCGCATGTCCTCGACGAGGCCCTTCACGCCGATCAGCTGCACGCGCTCGGGGAACAGCTCGCGTGTGCGGTCGAGCGCCGCCACGGTCGTGCTCTCGGACTCGAAGCCGACCCTGAGTGTGCCCTCGGGCAGGTACTCCGCCGCATCGGTGATCAGGTTCTGTGCGACCGTGACCCGCTCGAACTCCGCGTGGACCTCTTCCTGTACCTGCTCGGTGTAGCGGAAGTCGGTCAGGAACACGCGGGTGCTCGGGCCGATCAGCGCCAGCCCGTTGGAGCCGGTGTAGCCGGTCAGGTAGCGGACGTTCACCAGGTTGGTCACCAGCATCAGATCGATGCCGGCCCCGTCGAGTGCGGCAATCAGCCGCTCCGCGCGCGTGCTCATGTCGTCAGCTCCTCCTTCAGTCGTTCGAGTGCCTCCCGGTAGCCGTCCGGGCCCTTTCCCGAGACGGTCGCGAGGCAGAGGTCACGGATAACCGACGCACGCCGCCACTGCTC
>WQWK01000228.1 GCA_009785395.1 Conexibacteraceae bacterium | reverse complement strand
GTCACTACGCGGTTGTGATCGGCACCGGTGGGCTGGTCCTCGTCGGCATGGGGATGCTGCTCTGGACGGGCCAGTTCCACGTGCTCAACCAGCACGTGGACAGCTGGCTGAACACGCTCGGGCTGCCCAATCTGAACAGCGACACATAGGTCCCCCGGGGCGCCCGGCTTGCCGGCTCGGGCGCCCCGCCACAGCGCTCCAGCTGCCCGCTCTTCCCGCCACAGGGGCCGCTTGACACCTAGCAATGCGAGGTATAGGATCGCTAGGTATGAAGCCGGAAGAGCTCAAGGGCCACCTCGACGGGCTGATCCTGGCGGTGCTCGCGGGCGAGCCGCTGCACGGCTATGCGGTCATCGAGGCGCTGAAGGCGCGCACTGGCGGGGCGCTCGCGTTGCCCGAGGGGACGGTCTACCCGGCGCTGCACCGGCTCGAGGCCGACGGGCTCCTGCGCAGTCAGTGGTCGACCCACTCCGGCCGCCGCCGCCGCGTGTACAGCATCACCCGGCGCGGGCAGAAGGAGCTCGGGGCCAGTCGCGAGCGCTGGCGGGCGTTCGCAACCACGATCGAGGCGGTGCTCGCATGAACTATCTGGACGCCCTCGACGGCGAGCTGCGCCGCGCCGGGATCCCGCCGCGCCGGCGCGCCCGCATCACCGCCGAGCTCGCCGACCACCTTCATGAGAACCCGCAGGCCGAGCTCGGCGCGCCCCCCGACCTGGCGCGACAGTTCGCAAACGAGCTCGGCACCGGGCTCGCGCGCCTGACCGCCTACCGTACGTTCGCGGCGCTCGCGTTCGCGGGGGTCGGCCTGGCGGTGATGTTCGTGGCCGTCGGGCGGATGCGCGGGCTGACGCTGTACGGCCAACAGCACACGCCGACGCCGACCTGGACGGCTCCGATCCTGCTGCTGGCGGCGCTGGCCGCGCAGGTCGCGCTCGCTGCCGGCGGCTTGGCGCTGCTGCGCGCCCGGCGGCTGCGGCACGAGCGCGTGATCAGCCGCATCGACGCGACCGTGCTCGCCCGCCGCAGCGCGGTCGGTCTCCTGGCCGGCGCCGTCACGCTGGCTGCGCTGCCCGCGGCCGCGCTCGCCTTCCCGCACGCTGCCGGCTCGACCTGGACCACGTTTGCCTGGATCGTGGCCGGCTGCAGTCTTGCGGTGATCGCGCTCGAGCTGCCGCAGCTCGTCGTCAGCGCACGGCTGCGACCCCACGTCGACGGCCCTGCTCGCGACCTGATCGACGACCTCGGCCGGGATTGGGTGCCGGCGGCGCTCACGCCGCTGCGCTGCGCGCTGCTGCTCGCCGCGGTGATCACGATCGTCCTGACCGCCGCCGGAATCGTCACCGCCGACCCGTACGACGGAGCGTTGCGCGCGATCACGGACGCGCTTGCGTGCATGATCGGTTTCACCGTCCTGGGCGGCTACCTCGGGCTGCGCACCACCGGTTAGTGTTCGGCGGCGACAGGTGTCGCCGTCGATCCCGCTCCCACCGCACGACTTACCGCTGACCGGCGGGTCGCCGTTCCCGCCGATCGGTGATTACGCATTCCTGTCGGACTGCCATACCGGTGCGCTGATCGCCCCCGACGGCAGCGTCGAATGGATGGGCGTGCCGCGGTTCGACTCGCAAAGCTGCTTCGGCGCGCTGCTGGATCGCCGCGCCGGCTCGTTCCGTGTCGGACCGTATGGCCTGGTGGTGCCGCTCACCGTGCGCTACGTGCCGGGCACGATGGTCCTCGAGACGACGTGGCTCACGCCCTCCGGCTGGCTGGTCGTGCGCGACGCGATGACGGTCGGTCCGTGGCACCACGACCACGCCGACGAGGGCTCCCACACGCGGCCGCCGACCGACCAGGACGCGGACCACATGCTGATCCGCGTGATCGAGTGTGTCCAGGGCAGCGTGCAGGTCGAAGTCGTGTGCGAGCCGATGTTCGACTACGGCCGCGAGCCGGCCCAGTGGACCATGAACGACGGCAACTGGGGTTCGGCCGAGGCGACCTGCTCGACCGGCACCACGCTGCGTCTGCAGTCCGATCTGCGGCTCGGGCTCGAGGGCAGCCGCGCGCGGGCACGGCACACGCTCGTCGAGGGTGAGCGCCGCTTCGTCTCGCTCGGCTGGTCACACGGGATGGACGGGCCCCAGGACCTGCAGGACGCCCTCGATCGCATGGTGTACACCGAGCACTACTGGCGCGACTGGCTGGCCGGCGGGCGCTTCCCGGATCACCGCTGGCGCAGTCACCTGCACCGCTCGGCGCTGACGCTCAAGGCGCTCACCTACGTGCCGACCGGCGCGACGGTGGCGGCGGCGACGACCTCGCTGCCGGAGACGCCTCAGGGTGAGCGCAACTGGGACTACCGCTATTGCTGGATGCGCGATGCCAGCTTCACCATGTGGGGCCTGCACGCGCTCGGCTTCGACTGGGAGGCTGACGACTTCATGCAGTTCGTCGCCGACCTCGAGCGCAACGGCGACGGCGCCCTGCAGATCATGTACGGGATCGGCGGCGAGCGCGACCTGACCGAGACGACGCTCGATCACCTCGGTGGCTACGAGGGCGCGCGGCCGGTGCGGATCGGCAACGGCGCCTACAACCAGAAGCAGAACGATGTCTTCGGCGCCGTGCTCGACTCGATCTATCTGCACACGAAGATGGGCGGCCACATCGCCCAGCGCCTGTGGCCCGTGATCCAGGATCAGGTGAAGTGCGCGATCAACGTATGGGACAGGCCCGATCAGGGGATCTGGGAGGCACGCGGCGAGCCCAAGCACTACGTCTCCTCGAAGCTGATGTGCTGGGTGGCGGCCGACCGCGGCGCGCGCCTGGCCGAACGCGAGGGCGAGAGCCAGCTGGCGGGCGAGTGGCAGGAGGCGGCCGACCAGATCCGCGAGGACATCCTCGCCAAGGGGGTGTCCGACCGCGGCGTCTTCCGCCAGCACTACGACACCGACGCGCTCGACGCCTCGACGCTGCTGATCGTGCTCAACCGCTTCCTGCCGCCGACCGACGAGCGCGTGCGCAACACCGTGATCGCGATCGCCGACGAGCTGACCGAGCACGGACTGGTGCTGCGCTACCGCACGGAGGAGACCGACGACGGCCTCAGTGGCGAGGAGGGCACGTTCCTGATCTGCTCGTTCTGGCTGGTTTCGGCGCTGTCAGAGATCGGCGAGCGTGCGCGGGCACAGGTGTTGTGCGAGCAGCTGCTCGCACACGCCTCGCCGCTCGGGCTCTACGCCGAGGAGCTCGACGCGCACAGCGGCCGCCACCTCGGGAACTACCCGCAGGCGTTCACCCACCTGGCGCTGATCAACGCCGTACTGCACGTCATCTCCGACGAACAACAGGAGTGAGGTCAGTCTTCGCCGGGGAGGACGATCCGCTCGTGCTCGCCGGATCCGACCACGCGCGGCCGCACCGGCCTGATCGCGTTCGCCTGGGCACGGGCGTGGGTGAGCAGCTCCTGCGCCGAGGGGAACGCGCTGAGCTGCTCGAGCTGCTTGAGGGTCGGGAAGGCGAGCTTCATGCCGCCCGCCGCGGCTTCCACCAGGGCCTGGGCGGGTGTGAGCCAGCGCCAGTCGACGATCTCCGAGCCGTCGACCCGGGGGCTCGCGTCCGCAGGCGCCGCCGCCAGGTAGAACCAGGTGTCGAACCTGATCGGCAGCGCCTCCGGCGTGATCCACCGCGCGAACCCGACCAGCTCGGTCTGCGGCGGCAGCGTGACACCGGCCTCCTCGCGCAACTCCCGCACTGCCGCCCCGCGCAGCCCGGCCTGCCCGTCGCCGTCGGACGGATCAACGGCCCCTCCCGGGAACACCCAAACGCCGGCCATGAAGCGGGCGGCCGGCGTGCGCCTGACCATCAGCACCTCAAGCTGCTCGTTGCCGCCGCGCAGGAGCATCACCGTCGCCGCAGCCCTGGGCGTCATGCCCGGACGGTAGCGCCGATGCGGTGCGCCCGCCGTCAGCTAACCTGCGGCGCGTGCAGCAATACATCTGCGAATCCTGCGGTTACATCTATGACCCCGCCAAAGGCGATTCCGACAACGGCGTTGCGCCCGGAACCGCCTTTGAATCCCTGCCCGATACGTGGGTTTGCCCGGAGTGCGGCGTGGGCAAGGACGAGTTTGAGGCCGTCGAATGACCGACCGCCACCTGCACATCCACTCCGGCGATTGCGCGGCAAACGTGTTCAAGGCCTCCGGTTTGGATGAGCCCTGCGGTGTTTGGAAGGACGTGCTCCACATTGGCGCGCTGGATTGGCGCTGGCCCGACGCGCTCCGCCATGCAGT